>JANJSW010000061.1 GCA_024711415.1 Thermomonas sp.
TGCATCTACACCAACCGCAACATCGTGGTCGAGACGCTTTGACCCCAGCCCACCCGCCCGGGCCCATCCGATAAACCAAGCGAGTATCGGGGAGCGACTTGAAAGGATTGGCCCGGGCGGATGAGCCGCGACGGACCTCCAGCTTCTGCGCACATTTCTAACGCCATGTGAAGCTTCACCACAGACGCGGCTTGTTGAAGCTTTGCCGCGGGCACTCCCGGCGGGGAGGCCCCATCAAGTCGCTCCCCGATACCCGCTTTGTTGATGGTGCCTCCCCGCCGGGAGCGCCTCGTGAAGGATTTCCGATGACCGACTCCTCCTCCATGACCCCGCGCGAGATCGTCGCGGAACTCGATCGCCACATCGTCGGCCAGCACGGCGCCAAGCGCGCGGTGGCCATCGCCCTGCGCAATCGCTGGCGGCGCGCGCAGCTCGCGCCCGAATTGCGCAACGAGGTGATGCCGAAGAACATCCTGATGATCGGCCCCACCGGCGTCGGCAAGACGGAGATCGCGCGCCGGCTGGCCACGCTGGCCAACGCGCCGTTCGTGAAGGTGGAAGCCACCCGCTTCACCGAGGTCGGCTACGTCGGCAAGGACGTGGAACAGATCATCCGCGACCTGGCCGACACCGCGGTCAAGCTCTACCGCGGCCAGGCCAAGCAGCGCGTGCGCACACAGGCCGAGGAGCGCGCCGAGGACCGCATCCTCGACGCGCTGCTGCCCAAGCGCGAAAACGCCCCCGGCTTCGGCTTCAACCCGGCGCAGACCACCACCATCGACATCGGCGCGGAGCCGTCGGCGCAGGAATCGTCCACTCGGCAGAAGCTGCGCAAGCAGCTGCGCGCCGGCGAGCTGGACGCGCGCGAGATCGAACTCGACCTGAGCATGAACATCGGCGTGGACATCATGGCCCCGCCGGGCATGGAGGAAATGGGCCAGCAACTGCGGCAGATGTTCAGCCAGATCTCCGGCGGCAAGACCCACAAGAAGCGCATGACCATCCAGGCCGCGCGGCCGCTGCTGATCGAGGAAGAGGCCGGCAAGCTGGTCAACGAGGACGACGTGCGCGAGGCCGCCATCGAAGCCTGCGAGCAGCACGGCATCGTCTTCATCGACGAGATCGACAAGGTCGCCAAGCGCAGCGAGGGCATGGGCGCGGACGTCTCGCGCGAAGGCGTGCAGCGCGACCTGCTGCCGCTGGTGGAAGGCAGCACGGTCAGCACCAAGTACGGCCCGGTCAAGACCGACCACATCCTGTTCATCGCCAGCGGCGCCTTCCACCTGGCCAAGCCGTCCGACCTGATCCCGGAAATGCAGGGCCGCTTCCCGATCCGGGTGGAGCTGTCGGCGCTGGGCAAGGACGATTTCGTCCGCATCCTGACCGAACCCAGGGCGGCGCTGACCAGGCAGTACGTCGAGCTGATGCAGACCGAGGGCGTGACGCTGCGCTTCGAGGCCGAGGCGATCGACCGCCTCGCCGAGATCGCCGCGCACGTCAACGAGCGCCAGGAAAACATCGGCGCACGCCGCCTGCACACGGTGCTGGAGCGACTGCTGGAATCGCTGAGCTTCGAGGCCCCGGACAAGGGCGGCAGCGTCGTCATCGACCGCGCCTACGTCGACGCCCAGCTGGGCGAACTGGCGCAGGATCCGGACCTGAGCCGCTACATCCTGTAACGCCGCCGCGCGGGCGCGCTGCCGTCAGAGCGGCAGCGGCGCCTGCAGCGGTTCGATGCTGCCTTCGCCGCGCATCACCTTCTTGAACTCCTTGCGCGACACCGAGACATAGCGCTCGTTGCCGCCGATCTCGACCTGCGGCCCGTCCTGCACCGCGCGGCCGGCCTCGTCCACACGCACGGTCATGGTCGCCTTGCTGCCGCTGTGGCAGATGGTCTTGATCTCCTGCAGGTCGTCGGCCCAGGCCAGCAGGTACTGGCTGCCCTCGAACAGCTCGCCGCGGAAATCCGTGCGCAGGCCGTAGCACAGCACCGGGATGCGCAATGCGTCCACCACCTCGCTGAGTTGCCATACCTGCGACTTGGTCAGGAACTGCGCCTCGTCCACCAGCACGCAGTGCAGCGGGCCGCGCGCCGCGATGTCGGCTTCCACGATCCGCTGCAGGTCGTCGTTGCGGTTGAAGGCGATACCCTCGGCCTGCAGGCCGATCCGCGACGCCACGGTGCCGCTGCCGGCGCGGAAGTCCAGCTTCGGGGTGAGGATGGCTACCCGCATGCCGCGCTCGCGGTAGTTGTACGCGGATTGCAGCAGGGTGGTGGTCTTGCCGGCGTTCATCGCCGAGTAATAGAAATAGAGCTTGGCCATCAGGCGGGCAGTGGAATTTGGCGAATGGGTGGAAGGCAAGGGCGCAGGCCGCGGACGGCGATGCCAGAATAACCGCCCCCGCTCCTGCTGCCTCCCACTTCCGCTCCATGCACGGTCTCAACCCCCCGCAACGCCAAGCCGTCCTGCACACCGAAGGCCCCCTGCTGGTGCTGGCCGGCGCGGGCAGCGGCAAGACCCGCGTCATCATCGAGAAGATCGCGCACCTGGTGCAGAGCGGGCGCTACCCGGCACGGCGCATCGCCGCCATCACCTTCACCAACAAATCCGCGCGCGAGATGCGCGAGCGCGTGGGCAAGCGCATCAAGGGCGATGCCGCGCAGGAACTGACCGTCAGCACCTTCCACGCGCTGGGGCTGAAGATCGTCCAGATCGACCACGCCAAGCTGGGCCTGCGGCGCGGGTTCTCGATCTTCGACGCCGACGATTCCGCCTCGCAGGTCAAGGACCTGCTGCCGCCGGGCAGCAAGCCGGACGCGATCGAGGCGATGAAACAGCTGATCAGCCGTGCCAAGAACGCCGGGCTGTCGCCCGAGCAGGCGGCGGAAGCCGCGCGCAGCAGCCGCGAGCGTGAGGCCGCGGCGCTGTACGCGCGCTACCAGCAGCGGCTGTCGGCATTCAACGCGGTGGATTTCGACGACCTGATCCGGCTGCCGGTGCAGTTGCTGGAATCCGACGAGGAGGCGCGGATGGGCTGGCGCGAGCGCATCGGCTACCTGCTGGTGGACGAGTGCCAGGACACCAACGACGCGCAGTACCGCCTGCTCAAGGCGATCGCCGGCGACGCCGGCCAGTTCACCTGCGTGGGCGACGACGACCAGAGCATCTACGCCTGGCGCGGCGCCAACCCGGACAACCTGCTGGCGCTCGGCAGCGACTACCCGGCGCTGAAGATCATCAAGCTGGAGCAGAACTACCGCTGCTCCAACCGCGTGCTGCGCGCGGCCAACGCGCTGATCGCCAACAACCCGCACGAGCACCCGAAGACGCTGTGGAGCGAGGCCGCCGACGGCGAACGCATCCGCGTCTGGGAGTGCCGCGACGCCGCCCACGAGGCGGACAAGGTGGCGGCGGAGATCCAGTTCATCACCAAGCAGCACGCGGCACCCGACGGCACCCTGCCGTGGAACGAGGTCTGCATCCTGTTCCGCGGCAACCACCAGAGCCGTGCGCTGGAAAAGGCGCTGCAGCTGCTGCGCATTCCCTACCACCTGAGCGGCGGCACCGCCTTCCTCGACCGTGGCGAAGTGAAGGACGCGCTGGCCTGGCTGCGCCTGCTGGCCAATCCCGACGACGACGCCGCCTTCCTGCGCGCGGTGCAGTCGCCCAACCGCGGCGTCGGCGCCGGCACGCTGGCGAAGCTGGGCGAGCTGGCCAACCAGAAGCACCTGCCGCTGGCCCGCGCCGCCGAGTCGATGGCGGTGGCGCAGCAGCTGCCGGCGCGCGCCGCCAACGCGCTGCAGGGCTTCACGGCCATCGTGCAGGGCCTGCGCGCGGACGCCCGCACGCTGCCGCCCGCCGAGCTGGTGCGCAAGCTCAACGAGCGCTCCGGCCTGCTCGCCGCGCTGCGCGCCACCTGCAAGGACGAGGCGCAGTTCCAGGCGCGCCGGCGCAACCTCGACGAACTGGCCGACTGGTTCGACGGCCCGAAGACTTCCGGCCCCGGCGAGCTGGCCGCCGCGCTGGCGCTGCTCTCGCACGCCGACAAGGGCGATGCCGGCAATCAGGTGCGGCTGATGTCGATGCACGCCTCCAAGGGGCTGGAGTTCCGCTTCGTGTTCATCGTCGGGGTGGAGGACGGCAACCTGCCGCACGAGGCCAGCATCGAGGAAGGCCGCATCGACGAGGAGCGCCGGCTGTTCTACGTCGGCATCACCCGCGCCAAGGAACGGCTGTGGCTGTCGCATGCCAAGGAAGCCCAGCGCTGGGGCGACAAGCTGCGGCTGTCGCCCAGCCGCTTCCTCGACGAGCTGCCGCCCGCCGAACTGCAGCGCGACGGCGCCGACCCGGAAGCCGAAGCGGTGCAGAAGGCCGAGCGCCGGCGGGCCAGCTTCGCCGACATCCAGGCGATGCTGGCGGACTGAGCGCCACGCCGGAAGCCGTCATCTGCGGCGGGTAAACTCGACCCAACGTTGCCGAAGAGCGTCTCCATGCCCCTGCGCCGCACCCTGACCGTTTCCCTGTTCGCCGCCACCCTGGTCCTGTCCGCCTGCCGGACCACGCCGATTGCGCCGCCGCCCGCTCCGGAGGTACCCGCCACGCCGACGGCACCGCCCCCCGCGGAGAATGGCGCCACGCCGCACGACAACCTCAACGCCGTCGTGTGGATGCAGCGCACGGCGGAGTACGGCGCGGTGACCCGGACCATCTACCACGCCGCCATCAACCGCCTGGACCAGGCCCTGAAGGACCGGCAATGGGATGCACTGGTGCCCGGCGAGCGCGGCAACGCCGCCACCGGCCTGCCGCCGGCGGTCGTGATGGATCTCGACGAGACCGTGCTGGACAACTCGCCCTACCAGGCGCGCCTGATCCGCGATGGCCAGGACTACAACGAAGTCACCTGGGACCAGTGGGTGGCCGAAGAGAAGGCCAAGGCGGTGCCGGGCGTGGTCGAATTCGCCAAGGCCGCCAGCGCCCGCGGCGTGACCCTGCTCTACATCTCCAATCGCGCCACCCACCTCAAGGACGCCACCATCGCCAACCTGCGCGCGGTCGGCATGCCGGTGAAGGACGACAGCGTGTTCCTCGGCCTGGGCACCTTCGTGCCGGACTGCGAGCAGAACGGCAGCGAAAAGGACTGCCGGCGGCGCCTCGCCGGCCAGCAGTACCGGGTGCTGATGCAGTTCGGCGACCAGCTCGGCGATTTCGCGCAGATCGTCGCCAACACGCCGCAGGCCCGCGCCGACCTGGCGGGCCAGTACCGGGACTGGTTCGGCGAGCGCTGGTTCATGCTGCCCAACCCCAGCTACGGCAGCTGGGAGCCGGCGCTGTTCAACAACGCCTGGAGCCAACCGGCGGGCACGCGTCGTCAGATGAAGCTCGATGAACTTGATATCGCACGATAAATCAAATACTTGTCGATATTTACTTAATCTGTTGCATTAAATAATCGGCGCGGTTAGGCTGCCAGCGTCCGGCCACGGCCGGAGCCATGCCACAACTGTCGTCCACCGGCATCGCCGGCTTCGGGGAGACCTTCGGGTCTCCTTTTTTCTTGGCTGCGGATTGCGCGCGCCCGATCCCGGCCGCGTGCTTCGCCCGCTTGCGCTGACGGACGCGGCCACCGACACTCCGCCCATGCCTGCCGCGGATGCCTCCACCCGCTACCGACGCCTCGCGCTGGCCCTGTGCCTGGGGCTGGCGCTGCCGTGGTTGCCGGCCTGCCAGCGCGGCCCGGGCCCCAACCCCGATGCCACCGCCACCGTCGCGGTGGCCGCAACGCGCCCGGTCGAGGCGGTGCAGGTGCTGCGCGACCGCCTGTTGGCCCGCGACGGCGCCGGCTTTGCCCGGCTGGCGGTGCCCCCGGCCCTGCACGCCCAGCTGGAAGCCGCATGGGCGCGCGGGCAAAGCCGGTGGCCGCTGGACGAGCTGCCGCTCGATACCCACATCCCGCGCATGCTGGTCGCGCTGCAGGCACCGCACGCCGACAAGGCGCTGATGGCGACCTACCGCAAACAGTTCGCCAATGCCGACAAGGACATCGACCAGGCGGTGCGCACGCTGGTGATCTTCGGCGGCGAGTACGTGCAGAAGGATCCCGACTACACCGAAGAAGAGCGCGCCCACGTCAGCCAGGCCATCAACGCCCTCGGCAGCTGGGCGCTGGCCGCCCCGCTGGCCGACCCCAGGCGCGCGCAGCCGTTCTTCGCCACCCTGGCCGCCGCCGCGCTCCGCAGCGGCATCGACGGCAAGGCCGGCGATGCGGCCTTCGCCGCGCTCGGCATGACCCAGAGCCTGAACCGGCTGTCGCCGTTCTTCGCCACCCTGCTGGCCCAGCTGCGCCAGCAGTACGATCTGGACATCGACGCCGCGCTGCGCAGCCTGCACGTCAGCCTGCTCCGGCAGACCGGCGACACCGCCGAACTGCGCCTGGAATACAGCTTCGCCGGCACCCGCATCGACGCGCTCGCCCCGGCGGTGCGCATCGACGGCCATTGGTACCTGGCCAATTTCGTACGGCGGGCGGAACGGTCGCTGCAGGCCGGCCCACGCTAGACCGGGGATGGAAATGGCGTGCGCGACGGGTCCAGACTGCCGTGCGGCCCAAGAATCGGCGACAGCGGCCGATACACTGCCGAAGGGGCACCCGCCCCCCGGACACGGGCACGGGCGCAACACCACCACGTCAGGGGCGAAGGCATGAGCGACAGGCAAACCTCGAACACAGAGGGTGGCGGCCACTCGCCGGGCGCGTCCGCATTCGCCGCGTCCGGCCTGTCGATCCTCACCGCCACCGAGGTGCGCGCCGCCGCCGCCGCGCTGCTGGAGGGCCTGCACGGCTGCGGCATTGCCGCCACGGCGGTGGCCTGGACCGACCACGGCGAGCTGCTGTTCGAACCGGCGGACGCCGGCACCGACGCCAACCGCGCCGCCGCCGTGGCCGCGTTCGCAGGACGGCCGCTGGCCGCCGGCAGCGGCCCCGACACCCAGTTGCTGCCACCCGGCGCGGCCGAGGCCGGCGCGGTGCTGCTGGCCGCCCCCGGCGCGCTGGGGACGCCGGATGCGACCGCCAGCCGCCTGCTCGCGCTGGCGGGGCGGCGGCTGTCCGAGCTGTTCTCGATCCAGCGCCTGCACGCATCGGTCAAGGATCTGGAGCAGGCCGAGCAGCTGCAGCACGCGCTGTTCGCGATCGCCGACATGGCCGCCTCCGACCGCGACATGCAGAGCCTGCTGCGCGGCCTGCACCAGATCATCGGCCGGCTGATGTACGCCGAGAACTTCTACATCGCCCTGTACGACCCGCAGCAGGAAACCATCCGTTTCATCTATCTGGTCGACGAGATGGATGGCCGGCTGTACGACCCCGACATGGCCATTCCGACCGCACAGCTGGGCAAGAGCCTCACCCTCGGCCTGATCCGCCACGGTCGCCCGGTACGCGGGGCTTCGCGGCAAATCGCGGAGATGCTGGGCCTGGACGAAGACGAGGACGGCGCGTTCGGCACCCCGTCGATCGACTTCATGGGCGTGCCGATGCAGCGCGACGGGCAGGTCTACGGCGCGCTGGTGGTGCAGAGCTACCGCGAAGGCATGAGCTACACCCAGTCCGACTGCGCGGTGCTCAGCTTCGTCGCCGAACACGTGCTCAACGCGGTGGAGCGCAAGCGCGGGCAGGAAGCGCTGGAACGGCGTGTCGCCGACCGCACCCGCGAACTGGCGGATGCCAACCTGCAGTTGCAGGCGCGGATCGCCGAGGGCGAGCGCGCGGCCCATCTGCAGGCCACGCTCTACAAGATCGCCGCGTTGGCAAACAACCAGGAGCGCGACGAGGACTTCTACCGCAGCCTGCACCAGGCGGTGGGGGAGCTGCTCTACGCCGAGAATTTCTACATCGCGCTGCTGTCCGCCGACGGCGGCCAGCTGGAGATCCCCTATTCGGTGGACGTGGCCGGCGACGAGCGCGGCGATCGTGCGCTGGGCCGCGGCCTGAGCGAGTACGCGCTGCGCCGCGGCCGGACGCTGCTGATCGACGACCAGGGCGTACGTGACCTCGTGGCCACGGGGGAAATGGACGCCAGCCACCACGCCAGCCGCACGCCCGCGGTGTGCTGGCTGGGCGCGCCGCTGCTGGGCGCGGACGGCGTAATGGGCCTGGTGGTGGTGCAGAGCTACCGGCCGGACCTGGTGTACAGCAGCGAGGACGCCGAGCTGCTGACCTTCGTCGCCCACCAGATCGCCAACAGCGTGCAGCGCCGCCGCCACGCCGAAGCCTTGCACGCGCTCAACGCCGAACTGGAACAGCGTGTGCAGGCGCGGACCCGCGAACTGCGCCGCGAGATCTCGGTGCGCGAACAGGTCGAAGCCCAGCTCAAGCACCAGGTCATGCACGACCCGCTGACCGGGCTGCCCAACCGGCTGTACCTGCGCGACCGGCTGGAACGGGCGCTGTCCAGCCAGCAGCGCAACCCGCAGCAGGCCTTCGCCCTGCTGTACCTCGACGTCGACCGCTTCAAGCTTTTCAACGACAGCCTCGGCCACCTGGCCGGCGACGCGGTGCTGCGCGAGGTCTCGCGCCGGCTGCTGGACTGCGTGCGCGGCCCGGACATCGTCGCCCGGCTGTCCGGCGACGAGTTCGCGATCCTGCTGGAAGAGGGCGCCCAGCCCGCCACCGCGGTGAAGATCGCCCAGCGCATCCAGTCGCGCATGCAGGCCTCGGTGCAGGTGGGCGAACGCGACCTGCAGGCGTCGGTCAGCATCGGCATCGCCATCAGCCACCCGCGCTACCAGACCATCGACGAGATGCTGCACGACGCCGACGTGGCGCTGTACCGCGCCAAGGCCACCGGCCGCCAGCGCTTCGTGCTGTTCGACGAAAGCCAGCAGAAGGCGGCGATGAACGTGCTGGAGCTGGAGCTGCAGCTGCGCCACGCGCTGCATGCCGGAGAATTCGTGCCGTATTTCCAGCCCATCGTCCGCCTCGATGGTGGCGCCACGGTGGGCTACGAGGCGCTGATCCGCTGGCAGCACCCTGCCCGCGGCCTGCTGGGCCCCGGCGAGTTCCTGCCGGTGGCCGAGGAGAGCGGCCTGATCGAGGCGATCGACTGGCACATGTACCGGCTGGCCTGCATCGCCGGTGCGCCGCTGGTCGCCAACGGCGGCTTCATCAGCATCAACATCTCGCCGCGCCACTTCCAGTACGAGGATTTCGACCAGCGCCTGCTGGACCTGCTGCAGGAAACCGGCTTCCCGCCGGCGCAGCTGCGCATCGAAGTCACCGAAGGCACCCTGCTGGGCGACCCGGAGGCCGCCGCGCGGATCCTCCAGCGCCTGCAGGACGCCCAGGTGGGAGCCGCGCTGGACGACTTCGGCACCGGCTACTCCTCGCTCAGCTATGTCCACCGCTTCCCGCTGCGG
>JANJSW010000040.1 GCA_024711415.1 Thermomonas sp.
CCAGCGCGGCGCGCTGCGCGTGCTGGATGCGCTGGTGCGCTGGTATGCGCGGCCGCCGGAGGACGATGCCGGGCTGGCGAAGGCGCTCGAGCACGCGCGCCGCCTGCTGCGGCCGGGTTCGCGGGTGATCGTGCTGGCCGACCCGGCCAGCGTGCTGTCGGTGCCGACTTCGCTGTGGGCGGGCGTCGGCCAGCATCACGACGCCGTGGTGCTGTTGCTCACCGATCCGCTGGAACGGCGTCCGCCGGTCGCGCGCCTGCCGTTTTCGCTGGGCGGCGAACGCCTGGAGCTGGCGCTGGATTCGGCCGCGGTGCGGCAGCGCTGGCAGCAGGCCTTCGACGCGCCGATGCAGGCCGCGCTGGCGCTGCTGCAGCGCCAGCGCATCCGCACCCAGCCGCTGTCCAGCGATGATCCCGCCGATGCGTGGCTGGCGCTGCTGGATGGCCCGACGAGGAGGACGGGGTGAAGCTGCAGCCCGCGCCGACGCTGCAGCTGAAGGATGTGCATCCGGGCATCGCGCCGGACTGGTGGCCGCCTGCGCCTGGCTGGTGGCTGCTGCTTGGCATCGTGCTGTTGCTGGCGCTCTGGTTGGGACGCTGGTGGTCGCGACGGCGACGACGCCAGCGCGAACTGGCCCGCTATTTCGATGAAGCGCTGGCGCGGGCGGCATCGCCGCCAGCGCAGGTCGCGGCGATGTCCGAGCTGCTGCGGCGCGCGGCGAGGCGCATCGATCCGCAGGCGGATCGCCTGCAGGGCGAAGCGTGGCTGGCCTTTCTCGACGCCGGACTCAAGCCGCCTGCATTCCTGCATGGGCCGGGGGCGCTGCTGGTGGATGGCGCGTTCCGGCCCGCCGTCGATCCGGCTGCGGTGGAAGCGCTGCGCCTGGTCGCGCGTCGGCGTTACCTGCAGTGGATGCAGCACGCATGACGGCGCTGCGCGAACTGGCAGGGATCGACGGCTTCGCCTGGCCGTGGCTGTTGCTGGCAGTGGTAGTGCCGTGGCTGCTGCAGCTGCTGCCGCCATTGCGCACCGGTGACGGCGAGGCCGCGCTGCGGGTGCCGTGGCGGCGCCTGCGTGAAGTGGCCGAGGGTGGCAGTGGCCGGCCACGGGCGCGCGGGCTCCCATGGCTGCGGTGGCTGGCCTGGTGCCTGCTGTGCGTGGCGGCCGCGCGGCCGCAGCAGCTGGGCCCGCCGGTGGCGCCGCCGCAGGCGGGACGCGAACTGATGCTGGCGGTGGACCTGTCGGCCAGCATGGGCGAGGAGGACATGGAACTGGGTGGCCGCATCGTCGATCGCCTCACCGCCGCGAAGGCGGTACTGGCCGACTTCCTCGATCGCCGCGCCGGCGACCGCGTCGGCCTGATCGTGTTCGGCGACCGGGCCTATGCGCTGACCCCACTGACGCCGGACCGCGAAAGCGTGCGCCAGCAGCTCGACGGCACCGTGGTGGGCCTGGCCGGTCGTGCCACCGCATTGGGCGATGCGATCGCGTTGGCCACCAAGCGTTTGCGGCAGCGCGATGCGGACCCGCCGGCGCGTGATCGCGTGCTGATCCTGTTGACTGACGGGGTCAACACCGCCGGCCTGCTGGAACCCGAGCGCGCCGCGCAGATCGCCCGCGATGCGGATGTGCGCATCCACGCGATCGCGTTCGGCGGCGCCGGCGCCGCGGTGTCGGTATTCGGCTTCCAGCTGCCGCTCGGCGGTGGCGATGAGGTCGACGAGGCCGGTCTGGCAAAGATCGCCCAAATGACGGGCGGCCGCTTCTTCCGTGCCCGCGCGGTGGACGAGTTGGCCGGCATCTATGCCGAGATCGACCGGCTGGAGCCGGTGCAGCGGGCGGGGCAGGTGGTGCGACCGCGCATCGAACGCTATCCGCTGCCGCTGGGGTTGGCGCTGGGCCTTGGCGCGCTGGTGCTGCTGGCGCGGAGGCGCGCTGCATGAGCGGGATCTGGACGGCGTTGGCGCAACTGCATTTCCTGCGCCCGTGGTGGTTGCTGGCACTGCTGCTGGTGCCGCTGCTGGCCTGGCGGATGCGCGTCCGGGCGCGCCAGCGCTCCGGCTGGCGCCAAGCGGTGGATGCGCACCTGCTGCCGCACCTGCTCGAACCGGGTGCACCTGCGACGGGCCGCGCGTGGGCGCGGCGGCTGGCCGTGCTGGGGCTGGTGCTGGCGCTGCTGGCGCTGGCCGGGCCCAGCTTCCGCAAGCAGGCGCAGCCGCTGTGGCAGAGCCGGCAGCCACTGGTGGTGGCGCTGGATCTCTCTCGCGCCGCGCTGGCCCGGGACCTGCCGCCGACCCGGCTGGCGCAGGCGCGCGCCAAGCTGGCCAGCCTGCTGCGCGAGCGCGCCGGCGGGCAGGTGGCGCTGGTGGTGTTCGCCGACGACGCCTATACCGTCGCGCCGCTCACCGACGATGCCGGCAACGTCGCCCTGTTCCTCGACGCGCTGGCGCCGGACGTGATGCCGGCCGACGGTCAGCGCATCGATCGCGCCATCGCGTGGTCGCAGCGCCTGCTGCAGCAGGCCGGCTTCCCGCGTGGCGACATCCTGCTGCTGACCGATCACGCCGATGCTGCCGCCATCGCGATGGCGGCCAAGGCCGCTGCAGCCGGCTATCGGGTGTCGGCGCTTGGACTGGGCACGGCGCAGGGCGGTGTGTTCGAGACCCCCGGCGGGCTGGCGCAGGCGCGGCTGGATGCGCCGTCGCTGCGCGCGCTGGCGACCAGCGGTGGCGGCGGCTACCGCGCGCTGGCGGCAGACGATGCGGATCTGCGCGCGCTGGGCGTGCTGGAGCCGCGGCAGGCGGATGGCGCCGCGACGCGCGGCGCCGCCGTGGCGCAATGGCAGGACGATGGCGCCTGGCTGCTGCCGTTGGCGCTGGCCTGCTTCCTGCCGCTGTTCCGTCGCGGCAATGCGCTGGTGCTGCTGCTGGCCGGTGCGCTGTGGCTGCAACCGCCATCGGCACGCGCGCAGGACGCAGGCAGCCGCGGCGGCACGCTCTGGCAACGCGCCGACCAGCTTGCGCACGCGCGGCTGCAGGCGGGCATCGCCGCCTACAGGGCGAAGGACTACCCGCGCGCCATCGAGGAATTTTCCGGCCTCACCGGCGCCGATGCCCAGTACAACCTCGGCAACGCGTTGGCCCAGGCCGGGCGCTACGACGAAGCGCTGGCGGCCTACGGGCGCGCGCTGCGCGAGCGGCCGGACATGGCCGATGCCAGTTACAACCGCGCGCAGGTGGAAGCAGCGCGCCGGCGGCAGCAACAGCAGAAGCAGCAGGGCCAACAGAAGCAACAGCAACAGCAACAGCAACAGCAACAGGGACAGGGACAGCAACAGCAAGATCAAAAGCAGCAGCTAAACGGACAGCAAAGCGCTCAGCAGCCCGCATCGCCCGGCGGCCAGCAGGACCAGCAGGACGCGCAGCAATCGCCGGGTGGGCAGCCCCAGCCGCCCGACGCGCAGGCGGATGGACGCGAGCAGGCACAGGCCGACGCGGCGCAGCGCCAGCGCATGCAGGAGGCGCTGCGCAACCAGCAGGGCCAGCGCGGCAAACCGCAGGGCGAAGCGTCCGCACCGGCGCGGGAAACGCCGGCACAGCGCGAGCGCCGGTTGGCCAACGAGGCGTGGCTGCAGCGGGTGCCGGATGACCCCGGCGCGCTGCTGCGCGCCCGTTTCCAGTTGGAAGCGCGGCGCCGGCGCGAAGGTGGCCGGCCATGATCCGGTTGATCGTCCGTACGCTGCTGTTGCTGTTGCTGCTGGCGCTGGTCGCGCCGGCGGCGTCCGCACAGACGCGGGCATGGCTGGATCGCGCCGAAATCAGCTACGGCGAAACCGTGGCGCTGAACATCAGTACCGACCAATCGGTTGCGGAGATCGACTACGCCCCGCTGCGCGCGCAGTTCGATATCGGCGGACAGAGCGTGCGGCGCAGCTACACGCTGGCGAACGGGCAGGCACGGCGCATGTCGGTGTTCTCGGTCGGCCTGCGCCCGCGCGCGCCCGGCCTGGCCAGCGTGCCGGCGCTTCGGGTCGGCAACGCCAGCACCGCACCGCTGCGGCTGGTGGTGCTGGAGCCTGCGGTGCAGCAGGCAAGCGCGGATGCCGACGTGTTCGTGGAAACCAGCGTCGATGCGCTGCAGCCCTATGTGCAGCAGGCGGTGGGCGTGACCGTGCGGCTGAATTACGCGGTTCCGCTGCTGTCCGGCCAGCTGGAGCTGGATCCGCCGGCGCGCGCCAGCCTGCAGCGGGTGGGCGAGGACATCACCTACGAGCGGTTGCTGGGCGGGCGCCGCTACAGCGTGGTGGAGCGGCGCTTCCTGCTGATTCCCGAACGCAGCGGCCCGCTGTTGCTGGCCGGTGCGCGCCTGAACGGCATCACCGGCGGCGGCTTCAGTGGCCCGATGTTCGATGACGACCGTCGCCAGCTGTCGGCGGCGGCACCGGACACCCGGCTGCAGGTGCGCCCGATCCCCGCCAATGCGCCGCAGCCGTGGCTGCCGCTGCACCAGCTGGCGCTGCGCTACCTGCAGGCGCCGACGCAGGCGTTTGCCGGGCAGGCGGCAGAGATCGAACTGGAGCTGGTGGCCGACGGTGCGACCGCCGCGCAGGTCCCGGCGCTGGAGCTTGGCGCGGTGGCGGATGCGCAGGTGTTCGCGGACCCGCCGCGAGTGGAGGAGCAGTTCGTCGATGGCCGCCCGCGCACCACCGTGCGGCGGCAGTTTTCGCTGGTGCCGTCAAAGCCGGGCGTGTTGTCGGTGCCGGGGCCGCGGATCCGCTGGTGGGATGCCGGCAGCGCATCCGCGCGCATCGCGACGCTGCCGCCGCTGCAGCTGCAGGTGGCGGCCAGCGCGAACGTTGCGGGCGCGGATGCCTCCCCGGCGCGCGCCGACAGGGCAGCCGTGGATGCGCCGAAAGAGGCGGCACCGCGCTCTGCGGTCGCACCACCGCGCTGGCTGGAGGGAAAGCAGGCTCTGGTCTGGTTGCTGCCGCTGCTGTTGCTGCTGGTGGTGCTGGCGGTCGTTGCCGTTCGGCGTCGACCTGCACGCCTCGACGCAGGCACTTCGCATCAACCCGATGCGCCCGCCGCTGCGCCACCGCCATCGCTCGATGCCGCGCTGCGCGCGGGCGACTTCGGCGACATCCGCCGCGCGCTGGCCGCGCAGGCCGGGTTGCAGCGGGACGATTTCGACACGCTGCTGGCGCGGCTGGACGATCGGACGCAGGTGGAAGCATTGCGGCGGATGCAGGCCGCGCGCTGGGGCGGCGGCGATCTGCAGGCCGCATTGCAGGCATTGCGCGCCGCATTTGCTGGCGGCGTGCGCTGGCGGCAGACGAAGCAGGGCGCGCGATCCCTGCTCCCGCCGCTGTATCCGGACTGAGCTGGCGCGTTTGCTAAGCTCGCCCCCTCGATGGGGGACGACACGATGGCGAAAGCGGCGACCGGCAAACTGCAGCTGCACTGGAAGATGCTGATCGGCTTCATCGCCGGCCTGGCGCTGGGGCTGGTGGCGCACTACGTCTCGGGTGCGGATGCGGGCTGGGTGCAGTGGTTGACCGCCAACATCACCCAGCCGGCCGGCACGCTGTTCCTGCGCCTGATCTTCATGCTGATCATCCCGCTGCTGTTCTCGGCGCTGATCATGGGCGTTGCCGAAATGGGCGACGTGCGCTCGCTGGGGCGGGTGGGCTGGAAGACGCTGGGCTATACCGTGATCGCCTCCGGCCTGGCGGTGGTGCTGGGCCTGGTGCTGGTCAACTGGCTGCAGCCGGGCGCCGGCATCGACCGCGTCGCGGCGGACGCGATGCTGGCGCAGGGCGCCGACCGCGCGCAGGCCATCGTCGGCGGCGTGGGCACGCAGGCGAAGGGCGTGGATCTGCTGCTGGGCATCGTCCCGGACAACGTGGTCAAGGCCGCGGCGGAAAACACCATCCTCGCGGTGATGTTCTTCGCGCTGATGCTGGGCATCGGCCTGGTGCTGACCCGCAGCAAGGCCACCGAGGTGCTGCTGCAGGGCATCCAGGGCCTGTTCGAAGTGTCGATGACGCTGATCGGGCTGGTCATCCGGCTGGCGCCGTACGCGGTGTTCTGCTTCATGTTCAACCTGGCTGCGCTGTTCGGCTGGGACCTGCTGCGTTCGCTAGGCGCCTATGTCGGCGTGGTGGTGCTGGCGCTGGCGCTGCACATGCTGGTGGTGTATTCGCTGATGCTGAAGTTCCTCGGCGGCTGGTCGCCGCTGAAGTTCTTCCGCGGCTCGCAGGAAGCGATGGTGATGGCGTTCTCCACCGCCTCCAGCAATGCCACCCTGCCGGTGGCGCTGCAGGTGGCGGAAGAGAAGCTGCACCTGCCGCGCAAGGTGTCGCGCTTCGTGCTGACCGTGGGCGCCACCGCCAACCAGAATGGCACCGCCCTGTTCGAAGGCGTGACCGTGCTGTTCCTGGCGCAGTTCTTCGGCGTCGACCTCAGCCTGCAGCAGCAGGTGACGGTGATGTTCGTCTGCATCCTCGGCGGCATCGGCACCGCCGGCGTGCCGGCCGGCTCGCTGCCGGTGGTGGCGCTGATCTGCGGGATGGTGGGCGTGCCGCCGGAAGGCATCGGCCTGATCCTCGGCGTGGACCGCTTCCTCGACATGTGCCGCACCACCCTGAACGTCACCGGCGACCTGATGCTGGCGGCGGTGGTGTCGAAGGGCGAAGCCGAGGAAAGCCCCGCCAATCCGATGGACTGAAGCGGTCGCGGGGGCGCGATTTCCGTTTCCGGGCGGCG
>JANJSW010000134.1 GCA_024711415.1 Thermomonas sp.
GTGTCTCCAAGCTCACCGTCTACAGCCACTTCGGCGACAAGGACGGCCTGTTCGCCGAGGCCGTGCGCGCGCACTGCGAACTCGGGATGCCCACCCGGCTGTTCGAACCGCACCCCGGGGTGCCGCTGCGCGAGCGCCTGACCGCGATCGGCGAAGCATTCTTCGCGATGATCATGACCCCCGAGGCGATCGCCGGGCACCGCATCCTGTGCTCGCCGCAAATCACCGGCAGCCACATGCCGGCGATGTTCTGGGAGGCGGGGCCGCAGCGCGTGCAGAACGGCTTCACTGCACTGCTGGAGCGGCGCATCGCCGCAGGCGAGCTGGAGATCGAGGATCCCGCCCGCGCCGCCAGCCAGTTCTTCACCCTGCTCAAGGGCGAGCCGCACGCGCAGGCGGTGTTCGGCTACTGCTGCAGCGGCCGCCACGACACCCCGCAGGAGCACGTCGCCGGCGTGGTGGAGCTGTTCCTGCGCGCCTATGCGAAACGCTGACCGACAGGCTGAACGAAGCCCCGCCCTGCCCTTGGTGGCGGTGACTTCCGGCACTGCGTGCTGGTGTACCGGTACGGCCAGACTGCCCGCCAGACCGGGGCTGGCGGTACTACAATGCCCGGTTCCCCGCAACGGATTTATCCCCGCATGAGCATCGACTTCGCCCGCGCCCGTGAAAACATGGTGGAACAGCAGATCCGTCCCTGGGACGTGCTGGATGTCCGCGTGCTCGACACGCTGGCGCGGATGCCGCGCGAGGCCTTCGTCGCCGAATCGCTGCGCGGGCTGGCGTATGCCGACACCGCTCTTCCGGTTGGCCACGGCGAAACCATGCTGAAGCCGGTGCTGGAAGGCCGGATCCTGCAGGCGCTGCTGCCCACCGCGACCGAAAGCGTGCTGGAGATCGGCGCCGGCAGCGGCTACCTGACCGCCTGCCTGGCCCGGCTGGCGCGCGAAGTGGTCGCCATCGAACGCCACCCAGACCTCGCCGAAGCCGCGCAGGCGCGGCTGGCGGCGCAGGGCTTCGGCAACGCCAGCGTGCGCGCCGCCGACGCCTTCGACTGGAACCCGGGCCGCAGCTTCGACGTGATCTGCGTCGGCGCAGCGGTGGCCAGCATCCCGGCGCGCTTCGTCGAAAGGCTCAACCCGGGCGGCCGCATGTTCGTGGTGCACGGCCGCTCGCCGGCGATGGAGGCGGCGCTGGTGCACCGCACGGTCAACGGCAGCCGCGTCGAATCGTTGTTCGAAACCGACCTCCCCTACCTGGCAGGCGCCGAGCCGGTGCCCGCCTTCACCCTGTAAAAGCCGCCAAGGACCCCGCCATGCTGCGTCGCCCGCTCGCCCTTGCCCTTGCCCTCGTCCTGCTGCCCGCCGCGGCGCAGGCCGACGACCTGCTCCAGAGCTACCAGAACGCGCGCACCAGCGACCCGCAGTACGCCGCCGCCGAGTCCAACCGCGCCATCGCCGCCGAACGTCCGGTGCAGGCCCGCGCCAACCTGCTGCCGGGCATCGGCGGTTCGGTCAGCAGCAACCGCGTCGACCACGGCAACGGCGATTCCAGCAGCGGCAACTGGGGCGTCAGCCTGAACCAGTCGCTGTTCAACTTCGGCAATTACACCGCGCTGCAGGGCGCCAAGGCGCAGGACCGCGCCGGCGGCTACAACCTGGAAGCCGCGGGTCAGAACCTGATCACCCGCACCTCCGCCGCCTACTTCAACGTGCTGGTCCAGCTGGAAACGCTGGCCGCCGCGGAAGCCGCGGAAGCCGCGCTGAAGAAGCAGTTCGACTTCGCCAGCAAGCGTCTGGAAGTGGGCCTGGCGCCGATCACCGACGTGCACGAGGCCCGTGCCCAGTACGACGGCGCGCGCGCCAGCACCATCCTCGCCCGCAACGCGGTGCGCGACGCCTACCAGGCGCTGGTGGAGATCACCGGCGCCCCGGTGGCCAACCTCAAGGGCCTGCCGGACGACTTCAAGCCGGCACTGCCGGCGGAGAAGGGCGTCAGCGCCTTCGTCGATGACGCGCTGGCCAACAACCCCTCGCTGAAGGCGCAGGAAGCCAACCTCGAGGCGGCGGAAGCGGGCGTCAACACCGCACGCGCCGGCCACTACCCCACGCTCGGCCTGCAGGCGTCCTACGGCAAGGCGATCCCCGGCCTGTACGACAACCCGGCGTTCACCGGCGCCAACAAGGCCAATACCAGCGTCGGCGTGACCCTGAACATCCCGATCTTCGCCGGTGGCGCCACCCAGTCCGGCGTGCGCACCGCGCTGGCCCAGCGCGACGGCGCCGCCGACGCGGTGGAGCAGAGCCGCCGCGCGATCGAGCGCAGCACCCGCGGCGCCTACCAGGCGGTGGTGGCGGGCATCAGCGAAGTGGAAGCGCGCCGGCTGGCGCTGGTGTCCGCGCAGAGCGCCTACGACGCCTCGCAGGTGGGCCTGGAAGTCGGCACCCGCACCGTGCTCGATGTGCTGAACAACCAGCGCACCCTGTTCTCGGCGCAGCAGGCCTACGCCCAGGCCAAGTACAACTTCCTGCAGAGCCGACTGCTGCTGGAACAGTCGGCGGGCACGCTGGATGTGTCGGACGTCGAAGACATCAACCGCCTGCTGACCACCGACAAGGCCATCGACCAGGGGCTGGCGGCGCGCTGAGTTCCAGGCGCCGGTCGCGCGGTTGCGGATCGAAGAGCGGGGCTTGCCCCGCTCTTTCCGTCTGCGCGCCGGCTATGCCGCCGGCAGCGCCGGCTCGATCAGCGCCAGCGTGCGCGCCAGCGCGCCGCGGCCATCTTCCAGCAGCCGCGCCGCGCTGTCGGTCAGCTGCCGGCGCGCGCCGGCATCGTCGAACAGCTCGCGCAACGCCGCGGCCAGGCTGGCCGCGTCGGTCACGATCCGCATCGCACCCGCCTCGCGCAGGCGTCGGGCGATGTCGGCGAAATTGTGCAGGTGCGGGCCGCTGAGGATGGCGGTGCCGGTGGCCGCCGGCTCCAGCAGGTTGTGCCCGCCGATCGCCTGCAGGCTGCCGCCGACGAAGGCCACCTGCGCGCAGGCGTAGAAGCGCAGCAGTTCGCCCAGGGTGTCGACCACGAAGACCGCGGAATCAGGGCGCGGCCAGCTGTCCTCGCTGCGCGAAGCTACCGCGAAACCGGCCTCGCGCGCGCCCTGCACGGCGGCGCGGAAGCGCTCCGGATGCCGCGGCGCCCACAGCAGCAGCGCATACGGGTGGCTCGCGCGCAGGCGGCGATGGGCGGCCAGCACCGCCGCTTCCTCGTCTTCGTGGGTGCTGGCGGCAATCCACACCGGCCGCTCCGCGCCGAGCCCCGCGCGGCATTCGGCAACGAAGGCGCCGGTGTCCACCGCCGCCATGTCGAACTTCAGGTTGCCGGTCACCTGCATGCGCTCGGGCAGCGCGCCCAGCTCGAGGAAGCGGCGCGCATCGTCCTCGGACTGCGCGGCCACCCGGTGCACGCTGCCCAGCGCGCGCCGGATCAGCGGCCCCAGCACGCGGTAGCCGCGCAAGGAGCGCGCCGACAGCCGCGCATTGAGGATGTAGGCGGGAATGCCGCGGTCGCGGCAGCCGAACAGCAGGTTCGGCCACAGCTCGGTCTCCACGATCAGCGCCAGCGCCGGCTGGAAGCGGTCGAGGAAGCGACCGACCGCGC
Organism: Thermomonas sp.; assembly: GCA_024711415.1. GTDB lineage: Bacteria > Pseudomonadota > Gammaproteobacteria > Xanthomonadales > Xanthomonadaceae > Thermomonas. The sequence goes on from JANJSW010000134.1 coordinate 3,655, forward strand.
CGGGCAGGTCGTACGGCAGGTACACGTGGGTGACCGCATCGCCCCACAGCGCGCGCACCCGCTCGGAGCCGGTGGGAGTGATGGTGGTGACCACCAGCTGCAGGTCGGGTCTCAGCGCGCGCAGCCGGTTCACCAGCGGCGCCGCGGCGTTGACCTCGCCCACCGACACCGCATGCAGCCACAGCGGCGCCACCGGTACGGTTTCCGGATAACTCGCATAGCGCTCGTCCCAGCGCTGCAGGTAGGCGCGCTGACGGAAGCCGCGCCACACCAGGTGGTACAGCGTGACCGGCACAAGCAGGTACAGCGCGGCCGAATACAGGCCGCGCAGCACGCGTTCGGTGAGATCGGCCTGCATGCGCACAGGATAGCCATGACGACGATCCCGCGCGCGCCGTG
>JANJSW010000144.1 GCA_024711415.1 Thermomonas sp.
CGGGATTCCCGCCCCCCGGTTGGCAGTTCGCTGGAATACATCCCGCTGCAGCAACGCGACGGCAGATGGCGTGCACGCGCCGTCCGCGTCGCCACCCACCGCAATGCCGAAGCGCCGCGCCTCGGAACCCGGCGTCGACTAGCGCCTCTCCCTACGTGGGTTGCGACTCTCCTGTTGGCCGGATTTGCGGCGATCTGGACGTGGGCGACCGTCCACAAGCTCGTGCCGACGGCCGCGCAGTGGTACCTGCTGGTCATCAATGTCGCAACGATCAGTGCTTACTGGCGAGACAAGCGTTCTGCCGCAAGGCTGGGCCAACGAACCCCGGAACTCCTGCTGCACGGGCTTGAAATCACGGGTGGGTGGCCCGGCGCCTGGCTGGCGCAGCGGTTGTTCCGACACAAGTCCAGCAAGCAACGCTATTTGTGGACTTTCCTGCTGATGATCACGATCAATCTTTTCGCGTTCGGCATCTGGCTGGATGCGCAGCTGCGCATCAACCCGACAACGCTGCCCTCATCCTTTCCGTTGTTCTGAACATCAACCCAGCAGCGCCTCCAGCGCCGCCATCCGTACCGCCACGCCGTTGCCGACCTGCGCCAGCACGCGCGAGTGCGGGCCGTCGGCCACCGCGTCGCTGATCTCCACGCCGCGGTTCATCGGGCCGGGATGCATGACGATGGCATCCGGCGCGGCGCGGCGCAGGCGGGCCTCGGTCAGGCCGTAGTCGCGGTGGTAGTCGTCCAGCGAATCGACCAGGCCCTCGGCCATGCGCTCGCGCTGCAGGCGCAGCATCATCGCCGCGTCCACGCCGTCCAGCGCGGCGTCGAAGTCGTGGCTGACGATGCAGCCGTGCAGGGTGTCGTCGTCCGGCAGCAGCGACTTCGGTCCGCACACGCGGATCTCGCCGCAGCCCAGCGCACGCAGCGCATGCAGGTCGCTGCGTGCGACCCGCGAGTGCTTGACGTCGCCGACGATCACCACCTTCAGCTTCGAGAAGTCCTCGCCCTTCGCCTGGCGCAGGGTCAGCATGTCCAGCAGCCCCTGGGTGGGGTGGTGGCTGCGGCCGTCGCCGGCATTGAGCAGCGCCACGCCGGGATTGGCCGCCGCCGCCAGCGCGGCTACCGCGCCGTCCCCCTTGTGCCGCACCACGAAGCCGCGCACGCCCATCGCCTGGATGGTGCGGAAGGTGTCGAGGTCGGTTTCGCCCTTGGTGGCCGACGAGGTGGAGGCGTCGAAGTTGAGGATGTGCGCGCCCAGCCGCTGCGCCGCCAGCTGGAAGCTCAGGCGGGTGCGGGTGGAAGGCTCGAAGAACAGCGTGCACACGGCCACGCCGGCCAGCGCGGCCGGCGCCTGAGCGCCGTCGACGAAGGCCTGGGCGCGACGCAGCAGCGCGTCCAGCTGCGCGGGAGGCACGCGCTCCAGGTCCAGCAGGTGGCGGAGGCGGCCGTCGGCGTCGTTATGCGGGTTCATGCGGATCCGGAAGTGGGATGACAAGGGAGGGATCAGTCCACCGGCTGCGCGTCGCGCGGCGAGGACAGCCAGCGTTCGACGATGACCGCCGCCGCCACGGCATCCAGCACCTCGGCATCGCGGCGCTTGCGGCGGCCCTCGGCGCGCGCGGCGGCGAAGCGGCGCGCCGCCTCCTGCGAGCTGTTGCGTTCGTCGATCATCGCCACCGGCAGGCGGGTGCGCTGGCGCAGTTCCCGGGCGAAGGCGCGGGCGGCCTTGCGGATTGGCTGGTCGCCGCCGTCCAAGGTCATCGGATCGCCGACCACCAGGCCATCGGGCCGCCACTCGCGCAGCAGCCGCTCCACCTGCACCCACTCGGGGCCGGCGTCGCGCACGTCCACCACCGCCACCGCACGCGCGCCGCCGGTCATGGCATTGCCCACCGCCACCCCGATCCGGCGCATGCCGACGTCGAAGCCCAGCACGGTGCCGTCGGGACGGATCTGCGGCGCAGTGGCTGCCTCGCTCATGCGTGGCCGCTGTGGCTGGCGTGGTTGAGCAGGTCGATGCCGATGCTGCCGGCCGCGGCCTGCCAGCGCTGCGCGATCGGCAGCTGGAACAGCACGTCGGGCCGGTTGGGCACCAGCAGCCAGCTGTCGTCGACCAGCTCCTGTTCCAGCTGGCCTTCACCCCAGCCGGCGCAACCCAGCGCCACCAGCGCCTGCTTCGGGCCGTCGCCGCGCGCCATCGCTTCCAGCACGTCGCGCGAAGTGGTCAGGTACAGGCCGTCGGCGACCTCCAGGCTGGAGTCGAAGGCGTGGTCGCCATCGTGCAGGACGAAGCCGCGCTCGGGGTGCACCGGGCCGCCGGACAGCACCACCTGCGCCTGCAGCGCGGCATCCTCGCTGGCGATGCCCATCTGCCGGAATACCTCGCCCAAGGTGTACTCGGAGGGACGGTTGACCATCACCCCCATCGCCCCGTCGCCGTCGTGCTGGCAGACCAGGGTGACGCTGCGCTCGAAATACGGATCGCGCAGCGACGGCAGCGCGATCAGCAGGTGGTTGCCGAAGCGTTGGCCGTGCTCATCCATGGCGCGCATTCTAGCGTGGCGGGCGCGCCCCGGCCGAGGCGGTCAACGCGCCTCGGCGATCTCGACCCCGTCCAACCCCTGCGACAGCGTGCGGGCGTCGCCGCCCTGCGCCAGCTTGATGCGCAGGCGCACCTCGTTGGCCGAGTCGGCGAAGCGCAGCGCGTCCTCGTAGCTGATCTCGCCGGCCTGGTAGAGCTCGAACAGGCTCTGGTCGAAGGTCTTCATGCCCAGCTGGACCGATTCCTTCATCACTTCCTTGAGCTTGTGGATCTCGCCGTCGCGGATGTAGTCCTGCACCAGCGGGGTGCCCAGCAGGATTTCCATCGCCACCCGCCGCGCCTTGCCGTCCGGGGTCGGGATCAGCTGCTGCGCGACCACGCCCTTCAGGTTCAGCGACAGGTCCATCAGCAGCTGGCCGCGGCGGTCTTCCGGGAAGAAGTTGATGATGCGGTCCATCGCCTGGTTGGCGTTGTTGGCGTGCAGCGTGCACAGCACCAGGTGGCCGGTTTCGGCGAAGGCGATGGCGTGGTCCATGCCCTCGCGGGTGCGCACCTCGCCGATCATGATCACGTCCGGCGCCTGCCGCAGGGTGTTCTTCAGCGCGTTGTCCCAGCTGTCGGTGTCGATGCCGACCTCGCGCTGGGTGATGATGCAGCCGTCGTGCTTGTGCACGAACTCGATCGGGTCCTCGATGGTGATGATGTGGCCGGTCGAATTGGCGTTGCGATAACCGATCATCGCCGCCAGCGAGGTCGACTTGCCGGTGCCGGTGGCGCCGACGAAGATGATGATGCCGCGCTTGGTCATCGCCAGCGTCTTGATGATCGGCGGCAGGCTGAGCTCCTCCACCGTGGGGATGCGCGTCTCGATGCGGCGCAGCACCATGCCGACCTGGTTGCGCTGGTAGAAGCAGCTCACGCGGAAGCGGCCCACGCCGGCCACGCCGATGGCGAAGTTGCACTCGTGGGTCTTCTCGAACTCCTCGCGCTGCGAGGGCGACATCACGTTCAGTACCAGGTCGCGCGACTGCTGCGGCGTGAGCGGGTTCTGGGTGATCGGGCTGATCTTGCCGTGGACCTTCATCGACGGCGGCATGCCTGCGGTGATGAACAGGTCCGACGCCTTCTGGTGCGCCATCAGCTTGAGGAACGAGGTGAAGTCGATGCTGCTCATCCTGGATGCTCCGATGTCCTTGCCACGCCGGTCCCGGCGAACCGGCGGTTATTCGAACAGACGCTTGTCCTTGGCGTACTCGCGGGCCTGCTGGCGGCTGACCATGCCGCGCTTGACCAGTTCCTGCAGGTGCTGGTCGAGCGTCTGCATGCCCTGGCCCTGGCCGGTCTGGATGGAGGAATACATCTGCGCCACCTTGTCCTCGCGGATCAGGTTGCGGATGGCCGGGGTGCCGACCATGATTTCCCACGCCGCGGTGCGGCCGCCGCCGACCTTCTTCAGCAGCGCCTGCGCGATCACCGCGCGCAGCGATTCCGACAGCATCGAGCGGACCATCGGCTTCTCGCCGGCGGGGAACACGTCGATGATGCGGTCGATGGTCTTGGCCGCCGACGAGGTGTGCAGGGTGCCGAACACCAGGTGGCCGGTCTCGGCCGCGGTCAGTGCCAGGCGGATGGTTTCCAGGTCGCGC
>JANJSW010000203.1 GCA_024711415.1 Thermomonas sp.
CAGCGGTCGCCGCGACGGCTTCCGGCATTGCCGCCGCCACCGGCATCGGTGCAGGCGCAGGCCGGGCGGCGGGCGCAGCCGCGGCCGGCGCGGACTGCGCGCCCTGCACGGCCAGCGCGCCGCCCCCCGCCTGGGCATTGCCGCGACCGATGAAATGCACCTGCACCACCTGTCCGGGGTCGTCGTCCTGCCGCGCCAGTTCCGCCAGATGCAGGTACATCAGCCAGAGCAACATCGCCGCCAGCAGCAGGTGCAGCAGGATGTCGGCCGCGCCCACGCCGATCCGCAGCGTGCGCTCGTCGCGCGGATCGTGCGGCCGCGCCAGTCGCTGCAGGTGGAAAAACGGCACTCCCAGTTTGGCGGCATGGCCCTGCGCCGCGTAGCTCAGGCGCTGCGCCAGCGGCGCCACCCAGGCTTCGATCTGCGCGCGCGCCGCGCCGGCATCGGCCTGTGGTTGCGCATCGAGCCAGCGCTGCCAGCCGGCGGGCATTTCCCCGGGAGTGTCGGCATGTCCCCGCTTGAGCAGGCGCCGTTGTTGAAGCGCGGCGATCAGGTCCTGTGCCGTCGTCACGCGCGCCGGTGTCCGTCAGTTCGACATGTACGGCGCGCTGCCGCTGGCGTGGTCGGTGACGTCGCGCACGCCGGTCACGCCCGGCACCTTGTCCAGCAAGGTCTTTTCGACGCCCTGCTTCAGGGTGATGTCGACCATGCTGCAGCCGTGGCAGCCGCCACCGAAATTGAGTACCACGATGCCATCGGCGGTGATTTCGGTGAGGGTGACGTGGCCCTTGTGCATGGCCAGCTGCGGGTTGATGTCGTTCTCGATCACCCAGCGCACGCGCTCCACCAGCGAAGCCGATTCGCCCGGCGCCACGCCCTTGATCCGCGGCGCGCGGATCTGCAGCTGGCCGCCGGTGGCCATCGTCGCGTAGTCGATTTCGGCGCCGTCGAGGAACGGCACGCTGGGCGCGTCCAGCCACAGGGTGAAGCCTTCGCAATCGATCGCCCACTCGTCGCCGGCAAGCTCGTCCGGCTCGGCGAATTCCAGGCGCACGTCGGCACGCGCGGTGCCGGGGTGCTGGGCCGACAGGCGCACGCCGAGGCCGGGAATCGCCTCGCGCTCGATCAGCTTGCGGAAATGGGTCTGCGCGGCTTCGGAAATCTGGATCATCCGGCTATTCTAGCGGCGCGGCGTTGCAGCTGCGTATCACCCGCACCCCCTTGATTCAGCCCGCGCACGGAGAGCACACCATGGCCGATCTCATCCCCCTCGCCCAGGCCCGATGCATCACCCGCCGCGGCCACGAGCATCGGCTCGGCGAAGCCCGCATCCGCGAGCTGCTGCCGCAGCTGCAGGGCTGGGAGCTGCTGGAAAACGGCCATGTGCTCGGCAAGACGTTCACCTTCCCCGACTACTACCGGACCATGTCGTTCGTGAACGCGCTGGCCCACGTCGCCAACGCCGAGAACCACCACCCGGACCTGTCGGTGCACTACGACCGCTGCGTGGTGCATTTCTCCACCCACGACGTCGGCGGGCTGAGCGAGAACGATTTCATCTGCGCGGCGAAGGCGGATCTGCTGGCGTGAATACGCTGCGCCCCTTTCTCGCCCTGCTCCTGCTGCCGCTTTCCGCGCTTGCGCTAGAGCAGCGGCCGGCCATTTCCCCGCAGGCGCTGAACGCGCAGGCGATGGCTGCCTACGAAAGCAAGGATTTCGCCACCTGCGCCCGGCTGCTGGGCCAACTGGTCGACGATCCCGCGCTGAAGCCCGGCGCAACGCTGGTCTACAACGCCGCCTGCTGCCAGTCGCTGGCCGGCAACCCCGCCGCAGCGCTGGCGCTGCTGGATCGGGCCTCGGCCATCGACACGATTTCAGTGGCGGATATCGAGGCCGACGCGGACCTTGCGGCCGCGCGCACCCTGCCGGGATGGCCAGCGCTGCGGGAAACCCTGCTCCAGCGTGAAGACGCGCGGCTGGCCGGTCTCGACCGCGAACTGCGCAAAGAACTGCTGGCGCGACGGGTGCTGGACCAGGACATCCGCAAGCGCGCCACTGCAGCCGGCAACCCGCCTCCGAAGGCGCTGATGGAAGAGTGGGAGCGCATCGACCACGACAACACCGAGTGGATGAAGACCGTGCTGGCCCGCCACGGCTGGCCCGGCAAGAGTCTGGTCGGCAAGGACGGCGCCAGCGCCGCATGGCTGTTCGTCCAGCACGCGGACATGGACAGGCCCTTCCAGAAGGAGGCCATCAAGCTGCTGGAAGCCGCGGTGGCCAAGGGCGAGGCGGAAGGCAGGGATCTGGCCTACCTGACCGACCGCATCCTGGCCGGTGAAGGCAAGCCGCAGCGCTACGGCACCCAGTACCACGAGGTCGACGGCAAGCTGGTGCCGCAGCCGATCGAGGACGCCGAACATGTGGATTCGCGTCGCGCCGCGGTCGGACTGTCGACGCTGGCCGAGTACGACCGGATCATGCAGGCCAACTATCGGCCGACACCCGCACAGGCCGGCACGGCCGCCCCCGCCAAACCGGACTAACCCAGCCGGTCCAGCACTTCGATCAGCTCCGGCACCAGCGGCGCGTTGAGCGAATACGACGCCTTGCCGCCGTCGAGGGCGAATTCCAGGGTGGAGGCGTGCAGGAACAGTCGCTTCAGCCCGACCTGCTCGCGCAAGCGCTTGTTGGCGGCCTCGTCGCCATATTTGTCGTCGCCCGCCACCGGATGGCCGATGTGCTGGGCGTGGACGCGGATCTGGTGGGTGCGGCCGGTCTCGATGCGGATTTCGCAATAACTCTGCCCGCCGCGCCGCTCCAGCACCCGGAAATGGCTCATCGACGGCTTGCCGGCGGGATTGACCTGGACATGCCGCTCGCCGCCTTGGCGCAGGCCGACGTGCAGCGGCGCATCCACGCTCATGGTGCCGTCGGGCATGCGCCCCAGCAACAGCGCCAGATAGCGCTTTTCGATGCCTGATCCGTGATCTTCCCGTAACAATCGCTGCAATTCCGACAACGCGGAGCGCTTCTTGGACAGCACCAGCAGGCCCGAGGTGTCGCGGTCCAGCCGGTGGACGAGCTCCAGCGTGTCGCGCGGGCGCAGGGCGCGCATCGCCTCGATCACGCCGAAGGAAATGCCGCTGCCGCCGTGGCTGGCGATGCCCGAAGGCTTGTTGATCGCCAGCAGGCGGGCGTCCTCGAACACGATCGACGCCTCAAGCGCCGCCAGCAGACCTTTCGGCGGCGAACGTCCGGCATCCTGCTGCGTTTCGAGTCGAACAGGCGGGATCCTGACCTCATCTCCCGCCTCGAGCTTGCGCTCCGCCTTGGCCCGGCCGCCGTTGATCCGCACCTGCCCGCTGCGCACCAGTTTGTAGACCAGGCTGCGCGGGGCGCCCTTGAGCTGGCCCAGCAGGAAGTTGTCCAGCCGCTGCCCGGCACGATCGTCGGGAACGCGGACGGTACGCGCGCCGCCGCTGGAAGGGGTGTCCGGCTGTGTCATTGGAGGCTGATCTGCTACACTCGGGGGGCGATGCAAGGGTTTGATTTCGCAGGAAGTGTCGGGCGGATTTCCGCCCATCCGGCCGAAAGCCGGCCTGCCTGGCGAGCCCCGCCGCAGTGACGTTGCCACCGCCCTCGGGGCGGACATGTTAACGGCTGCGCGGCAAACCCGCCCATCGCCGGCCCCCGCCGTGACTCTGCCCGTTGAACAACGCCCCGTGCGACGCGCCCATTCCCCCAAAGGCATGCGGTGGCGGTCGCCGGCCCAGCAAGCCCATTACAAGGAAAAAGCGCTCCCGCGGTTCGCCGTGGTGTGGCAGCGCTGGAAAACTCGAAAGCGGCACGGCCAGCGCCCCGCGCGGCCGCGCGCTCGGTGGTATCCAGAAGCGAAACGCCCCATGGCGTTCCGCGCGGCACCCGTTACAGGGTGTGGCAGCGCACAAGGAACGCACAATGAAGCGAATGCTCATCAACGCCACGCAGGCGGAAGAACTGCGGGTTGCCATCGTCGACGGACAGAACCTGTACGACATCGACATCGAACAGCCGTCCCGCGACAACAAGAAGTCCAACATCTACAAGGGCCGGATCACCCGGCTCGAGCCCTCCCTCGAAGCGGCCTTCGTCGAATACGGCGCCGACCGCCATGGCTTCCTGCCGCTGAAGGAAATCTCCCGCGACTACTTCCAGGCGGGCGTGGATCACAACAAGGCCGGCATCAAGGAGCTCCTGCGCGAAGGCCAGGAAGTCGTGGTGCAGGTGGACAAGGAAGAGCGTGGCAACAAGGGCGCGGCCCTGACCACGTTCATCTCGCTGGCCGGCCGCTACATGGTGCTGATGCCGAATTCGCCGACCGCTGGCGGCGTCTCGCGCCGGATCGAGGGCGACGACCGCGCCGAGCTGAAGCGCGCGATGGACGCACTGAACATCCCCGACGACATGGGCGTGATCATCCGCACCGCCGGCGTGGGCCGCGACGCGGAAGAACTGCAGTGGGACCTGGACTACCTGCTGAGCATCTGGCGCGCGATCGCCGAGGCCGCGCTGAGCAAACCGGCGCCGTTCCTGATCTACCAGGAGTCGCGCCTGATCGTGCGCGCCCTGCGTGATTACATGCGCAGCGACATCGGCGAGATCCTGGTCGACACCCCGGAGATGTACGCGGAGGCGCTGGAGTTCGTCGAACAGGTGATGCCGCACAACAAGCGCAAGCTCAAGCACTACACCGACGACGTGCCGCTGTTCAACCGCTTCCAGATCGAATCGCAGATCGAGAACGCCTACGAGCGCACCATCCGCCTGCCCTCCGGCGGCGCGCTGGTGATCGACCAGACCGAGGCGCTGACCGCGATCGACGTCAACTCGGCGCGCGCCACCAAGGGCGGCGACATCGAGGAAACCGCGTTCAACACCAACCTGGAGGCGGCCGAGGAAGTGGCGCGCCAGCTGCGCCTGCGCGACCTCGGCGGCCTGGTGGTGATCGACTTCATCGACATGTCGTCCAACAAGCACCAGCGCGACGTGGAGAACAAGCTGCAGAACGCGCTGAAGTACGACCGCGCGCGCGTGCAGATCGGCCGCATCAGCCGTTTCGGCCTGCTGGAGATGAGCCGCCAGCGCCTGCGCCCCAGCCTGGGCGAGGCCAGCCAGATCGTCTGCCCGCGCTGCGAAGGCCACGGCCGCATGCGCAGCGTCGAGTCGCTGTCGCTGTCCATCATCCGCGTCGCCGAAGAGCACGCGATGAAGGACAACACCGGCCAGGTGCTGGTGCAGGCGCCGGTGGAGATCGCCAACTTCCTGCTCAACGAGAAGCGCAACGCGCTGCGCGAGATCGAGCGCCGCCATGACGCGCCGATCGTGATCGTGGCCGACGAGCAGCTGCATACCCCGCACTACGAAGTGACGCGAATCCGCGACAACGAGATGGGCGAGGAAACCGGCCGGCCCAGCTACCAGCGCGGCACCCCGCGCAAGCTGAACACCATCGCGCTGACCAAGGGCCAGCTGAACATCCCGCCGCCGGCCGTCACCAAGGTCAGCCCCGCCCAGCCGGCGCCGCTGCGCGAACCCAAGCCGATGCCGGCCGACCCGCAGCAGGCGCCCGCGCCGGCCTTCGCGCAAGCGGCGAAGCCGGCCCCGGCCGCACCCGCCAGCGGCGGCGTGATCGGCTGGCTGCGCGGCCTGTTCGGCGCGGCGCCCAGCGCGCCCGCCCCGGCGCCGGCGCGCAGCGAAGGCAACGGCCGCCGCGACGAGCGCGGCAATCGCCGCAATGAGCGTGACGGCCGCGGCAACCGCGATGCCCGTCGCGACGACAACCGCCAGCGCGACAACCGCGACAACCGCGGCGAAGGCCAGAAGAAGCAGAAGCAGCCGCAACCGCAGCAAAAGCAGGACAAGCAGCAGCAACAGCCGAAGCAGGAACGCCAGCCGCAGCAGCCGAAGGCGCAGGAAAAGCAGCAGCCGCAGCAGAAGCAGCCGCGCCCGCCCCGTCAGGAGCGTCCGGCCAACGAGGCCGCGCAACCGGCGGAAGTCGCCGCCGCTGCGGTGGCCGCCGCTGCCGGGCTCGCGGAGAGCACCACGGCTGCGGTGATCCAGCAGCCGGCCGCACCGGTGCCGTCGACCGCGCCTGTGGAGCTGGAGTCGACCGTCGACACCGCCCGGCTGGAAGCGTCCAGCGACGGCGCGCCCGCCGCTGGCGACGACGCCAACACGGGAGAGGGCGGCGGCAAGCGCCGTCGCGGCCGTCGCGGCGGTCGCCGCCGCCGGCGCGGCAACGGCGACGCCGCCGGCGGTGCCGACGAGGCGACGCTGGACCATGACGAAGCGCTGGACGAAGTGGTGGGTGCCGACACCAACCAGCCGGAATTCGATTTCGACGACATCGAAGCCCCGGCCCCGGTGACCGCAGCGCCACAGGCCGACACCACCGCGCCGATCACCCGCGAACGTCCGGCTGCGAAGGTGGAAACCGCCGCTCCGGCCGCCGCCGCGGTCGCCGCGATCAGCTCGACTGCCGCTGCCGACGTGGCACCGATGGCCGCGGAGACCACAACGCCGGCCGTGCAGGCGGCTGGCGTGACCAAGGCTGAAAGTGAAGTGCTGCCCCCGGCGGATGCCGTGACCGCAACCGCTTCGGTTGATGTCGAGCTCGAAGCCGAGCGTGCGGAAGAAGCAGCCGACGCGCTGGCGACATCCGCAACGGCGCCTGCCGCAGTTTCGCAGGCGGCGGGCACCGGCCCGGCAGAACCGGCCGTTGCGCAGGCCGGCATCACTGCCGAGCCGGACGCTGGCGCGGAAGCGGCAGCCGCCGCAGTGGAGCCGGTGGTGCCTGCCATGGAACCGGCCGTCGAGCCGGTCGCGGCCGCGGTCCCGGCACCCGCCCCGGTTTCGATCCCGGCTCCCGACGCCCCCACCCGCGGGCTGTTCGAATCGCTGCCGGAGCTGGAACCGGGCGCACCGGAAGCGCAGGTTGCCGCTGCGGAAGCCGCGGGAAAAGAAGACGCCGACGAGCCGCACCGCAACGCCTGACACAGAGCGGCAGGCTGCAAGACCGATGGCGCCGGGAAACCGGCGCCATCGCTTTTGGGGGATTGGAATCGAGCGGCGCCGCGGCGCTGCCCGTCAGCAGCCCCGGCTCAGTGCACCGCCTGCGCCGGATCGACCAGGCCGTACTGGCCCACCAGCCGCGCCAGCGCGATGTTGTCCTGGATGCCGAGCTTCTCGAACAGCCGGGTCTTGTGGGTGTTCACGGTTTTCGCGCTCAGGCTGAGCTGGCGGGCGATGGTTTCCTGCCGCAGGCCCTGGTTCAGCAGCAGCGCGACTTCCAGTTCACGCGGCGTCAGCGTGTCGAACGGCGAGGCGGTGTCGCCGTGCAGGCCGGCCAGCGCCAGGCCCTGCGCGATCGAGCTGGCCAGGTATTTCCGGCCGCGCGCCACGTCGCGCACCGCGCGCAGCAGTTCGGAAGCATCGCTGGCCTTGCCGACGTAACCGAAGGCGCCCGCCTCCAGCAGCCGGCGCGGCATCGGCCCGTCTTCCAGCACCGACACCGCGATGACCCGCGTGCCGTACTCGCCGCGCACGATGCGCTCGGTCAGCTCCAGCCCGCTCAAGCCCGGCAGGTGCAGGTCGCACAGCACCACGTCCGGCCTGAGCTTGCGGATCTGCGGCAGCGCCGCCTCTGCACTGTCGGCCTCGCCCACCACCTCGATGTCGCCCTCCCCGCCCAGGATCAGGCGGAACCCGGCGCGCACCAGCGCGTGGTCGTCGACGATGAACACCCTGATCCCCATGACGGCTCTCCCCGATCCGATGGGCACAAGGTAGCGCCCCGCCACGCCCCGGCCAAGCAGGATTTGGCGCGATCGCGGCTAGGAATAATCCGACCCGCGCGCCGCCAGCATCCGGTCCAGCACCGACTTCAGCGCCAGCGGACGCAGCGGTTTCATCAGCAGCGGCAGGCCGGCTTCCTGCGCGGCACTGCGCACGGCGCCGGTCTGGTCTGCGCTGAGGATCAGGCAGGGTGCGGCCGCGAAGGCCGCGGACAGGCGGCCATGCAGCGCCACGCCATCGTCGCCATCGTCGAGGTGGTA
>JANJSW010000209.1 GCA_024711415.1 Thermomonas sp.
GCGGCCAGCTCGAAGAACTGCAACAGCAGTTGGAGCAGGCGAAGCAGAGCCAGCGCGTGCAGTACCTGGACCTGAGTGGTCGGCTGGACCGGCTGGAGGGCGGCGCTCCGGCGCCCGCCTCCGCGGCCCCGCCCGCCGCGCCCGCCGCCGCCATGCCGCCGGTGCCCATGCCCGCCGCCTCCACAGCGCCATCGGTGCCGGCTGCGGGAGCCCAGAACGAGCAGGGTGCCTACGCCCACGCTTTCGAAGCGCTCAAGAGCGGCGATTACGTCGAGTCGGCCCGCCGCCTGCGCGATTTCCTGGCCGCCTTCCCAGCCGGGCAGCTGGCTCCGAATGCGCTGTACTGGCTGGGCGAGAGTTATTACGTCACCCAGAACTATGCGCTGGCCGCCGACCAGTTCCGCAGCCTGCTGGACCGCTATCCGGGCAACGACAAGGCGCCCGGCGCACTGCTCAAGCTGGGCCTGGCCCAGTACGGGCTGAGGCAGAACGAAGCCGCCATGGACACCCTGCGCCAGGTGGCCCAACGCTACCCGGGCAGCGATGCCGCCCGCATCGCCGACGACCGCCTGCGCTCGATGCAGCTGGCCGGCAACCGCTAAAATGCCCGCATGAACGCCGTTGCCGATGCGGCCGCCGCATCGGCGGCGGGCCAGACCGAGCGCCTCAAGCTCACCGAAATCTTCCTGTCCCTGCAGGGTGAAGCCCGCGATGCCGGCTGGCCCACCGTGTTCGTGCGCCTGACCGGCTGCCCGCTCCGCTGCCAGTACTGCGATACCGCCTACGCCTTCCACGGCGGGCAGTGGTGGGAAATCGACGCGATCCTGGCCGAAGTGGCCCGCCTCGGTGCACGCCACGTCTGCGTCACCGGCGGCGAGCCGCTGGCACAGAAGCGCTGCCTGCAGCTGCTGGAAAAGCTCTGCGACGCCGGCTACGTGGTCTCGCTGGAAACTTCGGGCGCGCTGGATATCGCCGGCGTCGATCAGCGCGTCTCGCGCGTGCTGGACATCAAGACGCCGGGCTCGGGCGAGGTGGCGCGCAACCTGTGGAGCAACCTGCCGCTGCTGACCGCGCACGACCAGGTCAAATTCGTGATCTGCTCGCGTGAGGACTACGACTGGGCCAAGGCGGTGGTCGCCGAGCACCGCCTGTGCGCGATCTGCGACGTGCTGTTCTCGTCCAGCGCCGCGCAGGTCGGCGCACGCGAACTGGCCGACTGGATCGTGGCCGACCGGCTGCCGGTGCGCTTCCAGATGCAGCTGCACAAGCTGCTGTGGAACGACGAGCCGGGGAGATAAACCATGAGCAAACCCGCAGTCGTATTGGTCTCCGGCGGCATGGATTCCGCCGTCGTGCTGGCCATGGCCAAAGAAGCCGGCTTCGCGCCGCATGCACTGAGCGTGCGCTACGGCCAGCGCCACACCTCCGAGCTGGACGCCGCCGCACGGGTGGCGCGATCGCTCGGTGCGGTCGCCCACAAGACCGTCAACGTGGACCTGCGCAGCATCGGCGGTTCGGCACTGACCGATGACATCGACGTACCCACCGATGCCGACGGCCACGTGATCGGCCAGAGCATCCCGTCCACCTACGTGCCGGCGCGCAACACCATCATGCTATCGGTGGCGCTGGGCTGGGCCGAAGTGCTGGGCAGCACCGATCTGTTCTGCGGCGTCAACGCGGTGGACTATTCCGGCTATCCGGACTGCCGCCCCGAGTTCATCGCCGGCTTCGAGGCGCTGGCGAACCTGGCCACCAAGGCTGGCGTCGAAGGCAGCCGCTTCCGCGTGCATGCGCCGCTGATGCGAATGTCCAAGGCCGATATCGCCCGCGAGGGCCTGCGCCTGGGCGTGGACTTTGCGCAGACGGTGAGCTGCTACCAGGCCGATGCAGACGGCCGCGCCTGCGGCCACTGCGATGCCTGCCGCCTGCGCGCGCAGGGCTTTGCCGAGGCCGGCATCGCCGATCCCACCCGCTACGCCGGCGCCGGCATCGGTTAGAATGCGCCCCCCGGTGCAACGCCGGGCGTTCCTTTCGTGGGCCGTTAGCTCAGTCGGTAGAGCATCGGACTTTTAATCCGCTGGTCGATGGTTCGAATCCATCACGGCCCACCATCGCCTCCGGGCCACGCCCCACCCGCTTGTTCCAGCCACTGCCGCGTCGTCCTCGTCGCGCACCCGCGGCCAGGCCTGCAGGATGCCCCACAGGAGCTCGGGTACCAGGAACAGCACGGCCACCGGTGCCTGCACCAGGACAATGGTGCGTGCGAACCAGAGCGAGAACAGGAAGCGTCCGGTGGCGTCCCAGCGACCGTTCTCGCGGCTGGGGTTGCGGATCCGGACCAGCGACCAGACCACCACCACGCTGCCCAGCATGTTCACCAGCATCATGTGGAAGGGCGCCATCGCCGGGAAGGGGGCGCCTCCCAGTGCCAGGTTGGCGTGGTTGAGCTGCGCGTGCATCCACGCGAACGTCCATGGCGTTGCCATGGGCAGGCTGAAGAGCAGGTCGTAGATCGCGCTGGCCCGGACCAGCTTGCGGAATCCGTCGCGGGTGAACGTGAACATGGGGTCGCCTCATCGGGTGGGCGGCCAAGGTAAAGTGTGGAGTGCACTCCAAGGTCAAGCCTGCATGCGGATTGGCGAGCTTTCCACGGCATCCGGCCTCAGCCGCGATGCCCTGCGCTACTACGAGCGACAAGGCCTGCTTGCGTCCGTCCGCGGCGGCAATGGTTATCGCCACTACGACGCCCGCGCCGTGGCCTGGCTTGGTTACGTGCGGCAGGCGCAGGCCCTTGGTTTCACCTTGGCCGAGATCCGACGCGACGCCGCCCTGCTGGACGGCAGCCTGCCGTCGGAAACCGCGATCCGCCACGCACTGGAAGCCAAGCTCGCGCAGCTGGATGCAAGGATCGCGGCGCTGCAGGACATGCACGCAAGTCTTCGGGCCAGGCTGGCCGATCCGACGGTGTGCCCCGTGCAGGAACACCAACGCCGGACGCATGCGCGGGGTGGCTAGGCCGGGGTGAGGTAAGGCATTGCCAGCGCCGCGCCTTCCTGTTCGGTCGAGCGTGCGGCGTAGCGGCTGGCGAAGCGGACGTGTTCGATGAAGGCGGATTCCGGCCGCTGCGCCAGCGAGGCGGCCAGTGCGCCGTTGAAGGCATCGCCGGCGCCGGTGGTGTCGATCGCCTGCGCGGGTTCGGCCGGGACGCGATAGCAGGGGGCGCCGTCTCCGCGCGGCGTGGCCTCGGCATGCGAGACGAAGCAGCCGCTGGCGCCGAGCGTGATGATGACGCTGCCATGCGGGAGCAGCTCGCGGCAGAGCGCGTGCAGGCGCGACTGGTCGAGGCTGGCCACCGCATCGGCGTCGATCCGTTCTCCGACGTGGCGGCCGATCAGGGCGGCGAACTCGGTCTCGTTCGGGGTCAGGATGTCGGCCCGCACCAGCATGGCTTCGTCGATGGCGACGTTGGCCGGCGCCGGGTTGAGCATCGCGGTGGCGCCCGCGGCACGGCCGTCATCCAGCGCCTGCGCGACCGCGTCCAGCGGCGATTCCAGCTGCGCCAGCACCACGTCGGCAGCCGTCACGCCAGCGAGCGCCTGGGCGACAAATCCGGGCGCCAGCGCAGCGTTCGCGCCGGCACCGATCACGATGCAGTTGCGGCCCTGCGCATCCACGTAGATGCCGGCGGTGCCGGTGGGATCGGCCACCGCCGCCGCGCGCAGGTCGATGCCGTCGTCGGTGCAGAGCGTGCGCGCCAGCTGCGCGCCGACGTCCTCGCCCAGTGCACAGACGAAGCGCGTGTCCGCGCCGGCGCGGCGGGCGGCGATGGCTTGGTTGAAGCCCTTGCCGCCGGGGCCGCTGGCGTAGCTGCCGCTGAGGGTGGCGCCGGCTGCGGGCAGCGCGGCGACCCGCCAGACGTGGTCGACGTTGAACGAACCGACGACGAGGACGCGCGCCATGCTCAGGGATTGCCCACGTCGGCCGGGCCGTGCGCCGGCACCACCTTGTGCGGGTCGTGGCGGTGCTTGAACAGCGGCACGAAGGTGACGGCCATCGCCAGCGCATACAGCGCGAACGCGGTCCAGATGCCCTGCCAGTCCTTGACGCCGTCGGCGCCGGTGAAGAAGCGGTCGATCACGAAGCCCGCGACCAGGCTGCCCAGCACCGCGCCGATGCCGTTGGTCATCAGCATGTACAGGCCCTGCGCGCTGGCGCGGATCTTCGGGTCGGCCTGCTGTTCCACGAACAGCGAACCGGAGATGTTGAAGAAGTCGAAGGCCATGCCGTAGACGATGCAGCTCAGCACGATCATCCACAGGCCGGGGCCGGGGTCGCCATAGGCGAACAGGCCGAAGCGCAGGAACCACGCCAGCATGCTGATCGTCATCACCGTCTTGATGCCGAAACGCTTGAGGAAGAACGGGATGGTGAGGATGAACAGGGTTTCGCTGATCTGCGAAATCGACATGATGATGGCGGGATAGCGCACCGCCAGCGTGTCCTTGTAGGCATCGACGTTGGCGAAGTCGTGCAGGAAGGTGTCGCCATAGGCGTTGGTGAGCTGCAGCGCCGCGCCCAGCAGCATCGCGAACACGAAGAACACCGCCATGTTGCGGTCGCGGAACAGCCGGAACGAGGACAGTCCCAGCACGTCCACCAGCGAGCGGCTGCTGCTGTCGCGCCCCAGCGTTGGCGGGCAGGGCGGCAGGGTGAACGCGTAGAGGCCCAGCACCAGCGCCGCGGCGGCGGCGATGTAGAACTGGCCGGGCGAGGTTTCGAGTTTCAGCAGGCTGGTGGTCCACAGCGCGGCGATGAAGCCCACCGTGCCCCACACGCGGATCGGCGGGTAGTCGCGCACCACGTCCAGGCCCTCGCGCTTGAGCGCGTTGTAGGCCACGGCGATCGCCAGCGAGATGGTCGGCATGTAGCAGATCATCGTCGCCAGCATCACCCAGAACATGGTGTGCGGGTCGTCCACCGTCGGCACCACCAACAGCATCGCCGCGCCGGCCAGGTGCAGTGCGCCGTAGAGCTTCTGCGCGCTGATCCAGCGGTCGGCCACCACGCCCATCAGCGCGGGCATGAACAGCGCCGAGATGCCCATGGTCGAGAAGATCGCGCCGAAGCTGGTCCCCGACCATTGCTTGTATTGGAACCAGTACGCGCCGATGGTGATCAGCCACGCCCCCCAGATGAAGAACTGGAGGAAGTTCATGATGGTCAGGCGTAGCTTCAGGTTCACGCAGGCTCCCATGCGAGGCGGTACGGTGCGCCTGCAGCGCGCAGGTTAGTCATGGCGGGCAGCGCCGGCAAGCGGTGCGGCGCTCAGCGCACCACCACCCGGTTGCGGCCTTACAGCTTGGCCCGCGACAACCGCAGGTCGGCGCGCCGCATCATCTGCGACAGGTCGGCGCCGTCCTGCGGCCAGCAGGCAAGGCCGGCGCTGAAGGTGATCCGCACGGGGTCGGCCTCGGCATCGGCCACGAACGGGCGGGTGGCCAGGTCCCGGCGCAGCGCCTCCAGCCGTTCCCACGCGCGACCGGTGGGCAGCGGCATCAGCAGCACGAACTCTTCCCCGCCCAGGCGCACCAGCAGGTCGCCATCCTCCAGTCCTTCGCGCAATACGCCGACGGCATGCCGCAGCGCGCGATCGCCGATGGCGTGGCCGGCCTCGTCGTTGATGCGGCGGAAATAATCCAGGTTGATCAGGCCCAGCGCGAGGGAGCCGCCGTGCTCGCGCGCACCTTCCAGCAGGGCGGGGAAGTGGTGCACCAGCAACGTGCGGTTGGGCAGTCCGGTCAGGCCGTCGCTGCCGGAAAGTTCCACCAGCCGCTGCATGCGGTAGACCACCGCGGCGGTGATCGCGGTGACGATGGCGATCAACAGCACGCGCTGCAGCACGTTCGACAGGCGCGCGGTGCCGTAGTCGACCGATGCCAGCTGTTCCGGCGTCTGCGCCAGCGCGAACACCGCCGTCGCCAGCGCCGCGTACTGCAGCATCGCCAGGGCGCCGGTGTAGAGCGTCAGCCGCCCGTCATTGCGCAGGGCGGTCATGCACACGGCGACCAGATAGAACGCCCACACCACCATGCTGTTGAGGCTGGCCGCCAGCGAGGACGGCGCCAGCAGCGCCAGTACGAAGGTTGTCAGCGAGACGTCGTAGCTGGTGGTCAGCCACGGCAGCCAGCGGAAACGCCGTTGCTGGCGAGCCAGCAGCAGCAGGACCTGCGAGGCGATCACCGCCAGGATGACGCCGAACATCCCGGCGATGCCTTCGGTGGGCATGTATTCGCCGGTCACGATGTTGACCAGCGGCAGCAGCAGCAGCGCCAGTGAAAGCGCCGCGCGCAGCTTCGCCACCAGCAGCTCGCCGCCGGCACCCAGCTCCAGCATCAGCGCGTCGGGCGGAGCGCGCAGCTGCTGCCAGAACTCCCGCAGTCCCAGTCCGATATTGTTCACGCCTCTCCCCGGTAGGCCGGCAGGATAGGGCGCGCGCGGCGCCGGCTCAAATGTCGCGTGTCGGATTCCACCGGCGGATGGCTGGGCGTACCGCTAGAGCGGAGGCTCCATCGATAGCGCTGAAAGCGACGCCCCGGCCGTTGCCAGACGTTGGCCGGGGTGCCTGCATGTCGAGGTTGGACGATCAGAACAGCGTGGACACGTCCTCGATCGGATGGCCCTTGAACGACCAGTACGCGACCAGCTTCAGCTTGCCGTCGCCCTGGGTTTCGGTCGTGAAGTACTGAATGCCCATCCCGCGCTTGAACGCATTTGCCCGCTTGCCATCCGACAGGCGGATGACGTTGACTTCGCTGAGCCGGCTTTCGATGGCGACGGCGACCGGCCCGCTGCTGGTGCTCTGCCAGGAAAGCGACCAGAAATAATGGCTGTAATTCGGCCTGCCATCGGGCTGGTACACCGAATCGTAGCTTGTCCAGTTGGCGCATCGATTGACGAGTCCATTCTGGCGCCTGCATCCAGAGGCCACGCCGACGGTATTGCGATCGCTCGAAATGGTGAGCGGAATGGACTCGCCCGTGTCGATGTTCAGCAGTGCATAGTCGGAGCGCGTGTCCTTGCCGAACAGCGAGCCAAGGCCGACGACCGCTTCCTTGAGCTTGTCGCCGGTGTCCCCGTCCTGCTTGTCTCGCTCGACCAGGACATGACGCGTCCCGCCCACGTCGCCATTCTGGAATTCGGCGATGTGGAAACCCTCCGGCACGGGGAAGGGCGTGACCGTGCCGCTTCGGAAATCGATGGTCACAAGACTGCCGTTACGGATGATCGCAAGGCCGCGGCTGGTCGGCTTCGCAAAGGCGCCACCTGCTGTGCTGCCGTCCTTGCCCAGATAGGAAACCTGGTCGCCGCGGCTGCCCAGCGTGCCGACCAGCAGCGGCGAACCACCGGCATGCACGTTCAAATGCTTCACCAGCGCAGAACCGTTTCCGGTATCGACGATGTAGCTGACTGCGCCGCTGACGCCATCCGCGCCGAAGTCGGTGATCGCGCCGTCGGCATCCAGATAGGGTTTTCCGTTGATGGAGAAGCCATCCTTGCGGCGCTCGAACACCACGAACGGCCCGGCCGCATCCATTGCCTGGAGCTGCCGCGCCAGCTCGGCCTTGTCCACGGGGTCTGTTGCTGCCGCCTGCACGACAGCGGGAGCGGGCTCCGGCTCCGGCATGCGGCCGAACAGCCCCCCTGCCGACCGCGCCGCGTTTTGCAGTCCCAGAATGCTGCCGAATGCACCTGCGCTGGTTTCCCGGAAGTTTCTGAGCATGACCTGCTCCTGCTCCGGCGTCATTTCGCCCATGCCGCTGGCTTTCAATTGCTTGCGCAGCTGCGTCAGCATTTTTTGTTCATCCTTCGATGGCGTGGCGTCCTGAGCGGAAGCAGAACATGCGAGGAAGCAGGCAAGGGTGGTCGCAAGAAGCTTGGGGAACGAAGCCATCGTTGGTTCCTGTAGGAAAGGGGTGTGTCGTGGATTGAATGAAGTCGGGGTCAATCTGCGGCGGCGGGTGTTTTTCCCGCGGGCTGTGCCGGCTGCGGCGTGATCGGACCGTAGATGCAGGCGACGGCGCCATTGGTCATCGCCACGCTGTAGCGCAGGTCGCAGTTGACTGCGGCGAAGATGACCGGAAGTTGCTCGTTGCCCCAGCTGCCGGGAAGGAACACGATCTTTTGGCCGGGCTTGCAGGACTGGGCGACCTCGTCATGTCTCCAGACGCCGACTTCGCACAGGGCGTTCTGGTCGATGGTTAGCTCTGTTGGCGATGCTGGTTGGGCTTTGGTGTCGCCCGTGGCCGGAGGTCGCTGTGCGCAGCCAGAACTGAGGACGCTGGTAAATACGCAGATGGCGGCGCAGGTACGCAGGTTCAGGCCGGTCATCAGTGCGTACCTGCGAATGCGGAGGTGTTGCTGCGAGTGGTAGAGGCGACCACACGGTAGACGCCCCAGGAGATCGCGGAAATGCCCATCAGTATTCCGAAGCGGAACGCCGCCAGTCCGCCGAGAATCGTGGTGACGCCGACCAGGCAACCGACTGCAGCGCCGATCCAGGTGACGATTCGGGCGAGATTCGGGCGAGATTCGGGTATTTCGGCATTTCCATCTACGGGCTCCTTGCGCGTCAGGGATGGTGGTTGCGGGGATCAAGCGTTTCGTGGGTGGCTACTGGGCTTGAGTGTCGTCGAACACCGTGATCGAGCTGGCGCGGCTTTTGCTGTCCGGGGGTGTTGTCTCCACCGTGAAGCTGGGTCGCGTGGACTTCTTGATCGTCGCCGTGGCCGGCTTCTGGTCGCGCAGATAGGCCATCGTGGTTTTCCCTCCCGGCGCCAATGCGCGTAGCTGCTCCATGACGTCCTGCGGGCTGGTGACCGGCTTGTCGGCAATTTGCAGGATCACGTCGCCGGGTTGCAGATGCTCAAACAGTTCGCCCCTGTCAGTGTGGAGGACCAGAACGCCGGAATCCGTACCGAAATAGCGGCCCAATCCAGTGTCCACGCTGGCCAGGTTGAGGCCGTTCCAGCGGAGGGCGTCCACCAAGGGAGACAGCTGGCAGGCGGTCTCCTTGCATGTATCGATCAGGCGCACGACCTCGGCGCCGATGTTCACCCGAATCCCTTTTCCGGGCAGGGAGGGGACGCTTACTTCCCGCGGGGCATTTACTCCTTGCAGGGTCCATAGCGCATCCACCACCCCGCCGTGGATGTTGTCGGCGGTGATCTTGTGCGCATTGCCATCCGCGTTTGCCAGCACGGCGACGTTGCCGTCGAAGCGCATTCCGCCGGGAACCGCAAGAACGCGTTCACCGAGTTTTGGCGTGATGGAGACGCGCCCCGCCTTGCCGTCGCGCTTGTAGTCCAGGGTCACCGGCCTGGTGGTGTCCAAGGTGGCCAGGAGGGCGCGCGCCCGGTCCGTGCGCAAGGAAGCATTGCTGGCATCCAGTGGCTGGCCGTCGATGGCGACCAGGATGTCCCCGCTCTTCAGGCCCGCTGCCGCCGCAGCGCTGTCCAGAGTGACTCCTGCGATGCGAACGCCTTCCTCGGCAGTCGTCAGGATCACGCCGATAACCGGTTTGCGCGGCGCATTGCGCTGGGCCTGCGCGCCCATCGAATGGGCGACGCTCAGGCTGATGTAGCGTCTTGCGGCTTCCTCCAGAGCCGCGCGAGCGGCCTCCAGTTCTTTCAGTGCGTTTTGCTGTCCGACAGCAGGCGTGTCTTGCGCCAGCGCACCGCTTGCGTTGGCGAGCCCCAGCGCAAAGGCCAGGGCGCCGCGTAAAAGGGAAGAGTTCATGGGCTTTCTCAAGGGGGGCAGGTAGCGGGTACCGGTGTGGTCAGTTGACGATGACCGACACTTCGTCGCCGGTGCCACCCTGCGCATCCAGCAGCCAGCGGGTGGTTTCGATACGGGCGAGGTGCCGCAGCGTATCCACGCGCTGGTGCCACAGATCGGCTCGACGTGAGGCATCCAACCTCGGTTGCGCAAGAATCGCGTCGATGCTTGCCAGCTCTGCGCTGAAGGCGTCAGCAAGCACGGAATTGCCGCCGTTGGCGATGTTGTCGTCGCGGGTCAGCGCGACCAACTCTTCCAGCCGGGCGGACTCGGCATACAGCGGTTCAAGGTCGGCTTCCGGCGCTGTTGGCACTGGGTCGGGCGTCGATACCGGTGCCGGGAGCGAGGTTTCAAAAGAACGCCGACGCATCGCCGGAGTGACGGTGCGCGAATGACCGCCGGCCAGCAGCTTTCGCGCCGTCGGTAGCGAAACATCCTTTACGGGTGCCGTGGCAACGATGGGTGTCACGGCGGGGGGCGGTGCGGGCTGGTGGGCAATCGCGAGCGGTGACGGATGGCGTACTTCGGGTATCGAATTTCCGCCCGAATACATCCGCCATGGTAGGGCGATCACCACCGCCAGCGATGCCGCCGCCGCAAGCCAGAGCGGCCAGCGCCTGCGGGCCGGACTAGGCCTTGCAGGCAGGCGTCCGCGCAGGTGTTCCCAAGCCTGCGGTCCGGCCGTTTCCAGCGGGAGCGCCCTGAGGGCGTCCCGCCATTGCATCGGCGGGACGTGGTCGCGGTATTCGAATTCGCCGGCGTCAGGCATGAGCGTACTCCTTGTCCGGTACGGGCAGATCGACCTGCAGCAGTACGCGCAGTCGGCGGGTGCCGCGCGCCAGCTGCGATTTCGAGAAACTCACGCTGCGCTGCATCACTTCGGCGATTTCCTGATGGGTATAGCCTTCGGCGTGGTACAGCCACAGAACGCTGCGGGTGGCATCCGGGAGCTGTGCCAGCGCGCGCTGCAACAGGGCCGCATCGGCGGCGGCCGCGGGCGGCGGGGTCAGGTCTTCGACCAGTTCGTCCATCGCGTCGTCGCCTGCATCCATGTCCAGTCGTCGGTTGCGACGCAGGCGCATCAACGCTTCGTTGACGGCCACCTGCCGCAGCCAGCCCCAGAACGGGCTGCCGCCCTCGCCCCGGAAACGGTGCAGCGAGGAGAACACCTTCAGCATGGTGTCTTGCAGCACGTCGTCGGCTTCGCTGCGGTTACCGCAAATCCGCAGGGCAAGGGTGAATATCGGCCGTTCGAACCAGCGGAACAACTGCTCCAACGCCGCCTGTTCGCCACGACGCGCGCGGGCGAGAAGTGCGTCGGGGATGTCGATCGCGAAGCTGGAGGTCAAAACTGTCATTCCAAGATCTGGATGCGGCAAGGAGCAAAAGGGTCGCAGGTCGGGCTCGAACGCCGCGACCGCCGGCTATATCTATACTGGACGCATCATCCAGGGAGGACATCCGATGGCACCCGCACTTGCTCTGATCC
>JANJSW010000227.1 GCA_024711415.1 Thermomonas sp.
CGCCGCGCACGCCCTCTGCACCGGCATCGCCGACGCCGACCGCAAGCACCTGACCGTGGCCGGCGCCGGCCACTACGGCATCTTCAGCGGCCGCCGCTGGCGCACCCAGGTGTATCCGCAGGTGCGCGACTTCATCGCCGCGCATGCCGGCAAGCCCACCGCGCCGGCGGTGAAGGCACCGCCCGCGAAAAAGGCCACGCCGCGCCGCTGACCCGCGCACCGGCGGCACCGCTGGCGGCTATGCTTGCCGCTTTCGCCGAGGATGACCGCCATGCGCCACGCCCTGCTCGCCTTCGCCGTTGCCGCCCTCATCGCGGCGCCCGCCATCGCCGCGGACGGCGCCCAGCCGCCCAAGCGCAAGTCGGCGCAGGAGATCATCGACGCCGCCCCGGCCAGCGCCTGGCGCGACCTAGATCCGGCCAACACCCTGTACATGGAACTGCCGTCCGGGCGGGTGGTGATCGAGCTGGCGCCGGGCTTCGCGCCCGAGCACGTGGCGAACATCAAGACGATGGCCAAAGGCGGCTTCTGGGACGGCCTGACCATCTACCGTTCGCAGGACAATTTCGTGGTGCAATTCGGCGATCCGGACGGCGAGGAAGCCGGCAAGGCCAAGCCCTACCCGGCCGGCACCAGGACCCATCTGCCGGCGGAATTCACCCGCAGCGACAAGGGCGTGCGCTTCGACCGCCTGCCCGACGTGGACGGCTGGGCGCCGCAGGTCGGCTTCGCCGACGGCATGCCGGCCGCGCGCGACCCGAAGACCGGCAAGCTGTGGATGGCGCACTGCTACGGCGTGCTCGGCGCCGGCCGCAACAGCGCGCCCGACAGCAGCATCGGCGCCGAACTCTACGTCGTGATCGGTCAGGCTCCGCGCGCGCTGGACCACCAGCTGACCGTGGTGGGCCGGGTGGTCAAGGGCATGGAACTGCTCAGCGTGATCCCGCGCGGGCCGGCGCCGATGGGCTTCTACGAGAAACCCGAGCAGCGCGCGCCGATCGTGGCGATCAAGCTGGCCAGCGAGGTGCCCGAGGCGCAGCGCACCCCGCTGCAGCTGCTGCGCACCGATAGCCAGGCCTTCATCGACGCCACCGAGGCGCGCCGCAACCGGGTGGACGACTTCTACACCCAGCCGGCCGGCCATATCGACCTGTGCAACGTCAGCCTGCCGGTGCGCGAAGCGCCGTAAGCGGCGCCATCACCCGGCGTTCGCCCACGGTCGCCTAGCCTGCGTTTCCCTCCACCGGAAGCCACACCCATGCCCATGATGCGCATCCGCCTGACCGGCAGCGAGGACGATGTCCGCGCGATCGCCAACCTGCTGCAGAGCCTGGACGGCATCGAGCACGTCGAGGAAATCGATGACCTGATGCCGCACATGGACGACGCCGATTCCAGTTCGGCAGGCCTGAGCGACGTCGAGGGTCCGGACACCCACGAACTGGAGATTGACGCCCCCAACGCCGCCACCGCGCAGAAGGTGCGGCAGACGGTGGAGGCGCTGGCGTTCGACCTCGACGTGGTGGCCGAATTCGAAGAGGACGAGGGCTGAGGGCAGCCGTGGGGAGTCCCCCTGCGGTGCAAATGGAGAAGGCGGCCGGGGCCGCCTTCTCCATTCCAAACACTAGCCGCTGGATCAGAACTCCCGGCTGACCCGTACCCCGAACGTGCGCGGCTGCGCGATCACCGTGTAGGGCTCGTTGCCGCAGGTGAGCGCAGCGCACTGGGCGAAGCGGCTCATCTGCGCGCGCTCGTCGAAGGCGTTCTTCAGGAACACGTCCACCGACCAGCTGTCCTTGCGCCATCCGGCCGAGAGATCGACCAGCGTGTAGCCGTCCAGGTAGCCCAGCAGCGCGGTTTCCGCACCGCGCATGTCCACCCGTCGTTTGCCCGCATGCGACAGCGAGGCCTGCCAGTACGCCTCCCCTTCGCCAAGCTCGAAGGTGTAGCGGGCATTCAACGCCCCCTTGAAGCGCGGGGTCACCGGCAGCTGGGTCCCGGCCGCAGCCTGCGGGCCGTCCACCACCTCGCCGTTGGGATCGACTGTCCCGGCCGGGCAGACGGTTTCCGGCTTGCCGTCCGGCTTCAGCCAACCGCAGTAGTTCTCGGTCAGCGTGGCGTCGTACCAAGCGAAGCTGCCGGTGAACTGCAGGTTGTAGGTGGCCGCCCAGCTCAGGTCCAGCTCCATGCCATCGATGCGGGCCTGGTTGGCGTTGCGGATCTCGGTCAGGCCGTTCTGGCCGAGGTAGGAGAACTGGAAGTCCTTCCAGTTCTCGCGGAACACCGCACCGTTGAAGATCAGCGTGCCGCCCGCCCACGAGGTCTTCCAGCCGGCCTCGTAGTTGGTCAGGAAGTCGGAGACGTACGGCGGCAGCGTGCCGCGGCGGTTGATGCCGCCGGGCCGATAGCCCTGCGACCAGGTCGCGTACACCAGCTTCTTGTCGTCGATCTTCCAGGTGGCGTTGAGCCGGTAGGTGGCGTCGCTTTCCTTGACCTGCTTGTCCACCACCTTGCACGGGGCGCCGTCGTACGGCACCCAATTCGAAGGTGCGCCGTACTGCGCCAGGCAGCCGGCTTCGCCGTAGCGGTCGGCCGGATCCAGGCTGCTGCCCGAGGAATAGCCGTTGGCGAAGCCGAAGAAGCCCTTCAGCCCGTTCTCGGCGCGGAACCAGCGGCCACCCGCGGTGAGCTCGAGCTTGTCGGTGGCGTCGAAGCTGACCTGGCCGAACACCGCCTGGTCGCGGTCCTTGCGATCCTGCTGGGTCAGCCAGATCGTCTCCGCCCAACCGCTGACCGACAGGTCGCTTGCCAGCCCGTCGACGCGGTAGCGCTGTTCGATGTCATGGCTCTGCTGCTGCCAGAACACGCCGGCCACCATCCGCACCCGGTTGTCCTGCGGCGAGGCGAAGCGCAGCTCGTGGCTGGTGCGCTTGTAGCCGTCCTTGGCATCGATGTGCTGGGCCGGATTGATCAGGTCGCCGTTGTCGTCGTAGAAGTAGGCGCCGTAACCGGCCAGCGCGTCGTACCAGTAGCCGTAGTCGCTGTAGTCGGACGCCGAATCGACGTCGCGCTTGAGGTGCGAGAACACGTAGGTCAGGTCGAAGTTGCCGATCTTGCCTTCCACCGTCATCGCCGCCTGGTACCAGCGGTCGTCCGAGAACTCGGGATAGAAGTGCTTGACCGCCATCTCGTCGCTGGACGCGTCGTAACCGGCGTCGGCACTGCCCACCAGCGGATCGATGCCGGCGCTGCCGTAGGCCTTCTGCTTCTGCGCGATGACGTGCGGGGTGATGGTCCAGCGGTCGTTGATGTCGAAGCGCAACGCCGCGCGCATGCCGACGGTATCGGCGGTGTTGTAGTTCTTCTCGGCCAGGTCGGCGTTGTCGTCGACGATGCCCGAGGTCGGGTAGGTGCGGGTGCCGTGCAGATTGTCGACGTAGCCGGCGTCGTGCTTCTGCCAGCCCACCAGGCGCACCGCCGCGGTGTTCTCCTTGATCGGCAGGTTGACGAAGCCTTCCAGCACGTGGCCGATGCCGCCGCCGTCGATGGCATTGACCTCCGCCGCGGCGCCGGCCGAGAACCCGGACGGATCGGGCTTGCGGGTGATGATGCGCACCGTGCCCGACTGCGAGCTGGCGCCGTACAGCGTGCCCTGCGGACCGGCCAACGCCTCGACCCGGTCGATGTCGTACATGTGGATGTCGAGCGCACCCTGGATGGTGGTGATCGGCTGCTCGTCCAGGTACATGCCCACGCTGGGCTGGGAGCCGGAATGGTTGCCGTCGCCGCCGCTGGCCACGCTGCGCATGTACACCTGCACGAAGCCCGGCCCGGAGAACACGCCGCCGCCGGCGGTGCCGTAGCTCAGGCTGGGGATCATCTTGGCGTAGTCGGCGAACGAGGCGACGTTCTGCTGCTCGAGCTGGGAGTTGCCCAGCACCTGCAGGCTGATCGGCACCTTCTGCAGGTTCTCCTCGCGCTTCTGCGCGGTCACCGTGACGGTGTCGAGGGTGCGCGCCTCGCGCTCCTTCTGCGGCGGTGCGGCGTCCTGCGCCCAGGCCGGCGCGGCGAACGCCAGCGCCACCGCGGCGGCCAGCGGGATCCTGCGGAAACTGCGGCCTGTGTCGCCGTTGCGCCGGCGACTGCGTTTGTCTGCTTGCATCGTGGACTCCCCTCCAGATTGTGGCACTCGAATTGTTGTTGTGCGGTTCCGCGGCCCCCCCCTGGCCGCTCGACCGATTACGCACCCTCAGCGCCGGGCCGGCAACTCCTCCGCCGGCGGCACGGCCGGATAACGGGCCAGTACCGGCCCCAGTGCTTCCTCCAGCGGGCCCAGCCACGGCGCGAAATGCCGCCACTGATCCAGCCCCTCGCGGTAGATCGGCCGGCGCACCTGTTCGGAACTGGCGGTGCGCACCGCCCGCTCGTTCTCGAAGAAGCGCAGGCAGCGATCGTCGAATTCCAGCCCGCAGTAGTCCAGCAGCGCGCGCACCTGCGCCTCGGTGTCGGCCACCATGTCCTCGTAGATCACGCGGTGGACGCGGCCCGGCAGCACTTCGTCGAAGTGCGCCATCAGCGCCACGTAGTCGGCGTAGTAGTGGCCCATGTCGCCCAGGCCGTAGCTGAAGGCCTGGCCGCGGGCGAAATGCTGCTTGAAGTTGGAGAAGCAGCAGGCCAGCGGGTGTCGGCGCGCATCGATGATCTTCGCGTTCGGCAGGATCGCCTGGATCAGGCCGACGTGGGCGAAGTTGTTCGGCATCTTGTCGATGAACAGCGGCCGTCCCTCGCGCCGGTGCGGCTGCGCCCGGCGCAGGTAGTCCCGGCCCAGCGCTTCCAGCTCGGCCCGATCCAGGCCGGCCAGCACGTCGTGGTAGGACGTGGTCTCCGGGTTGCCGTCGCGCTGGCGCAGTTCGCGGGTGATCGCGATCAGCGCCGGCAGCTCCATCGTGCCTTCCACCTGCGGATGGCTGGAGAGGATCTGCTCGATCAGGGTGGAGCCGGCGCGCGGCATGCCGACCACGAAGATCGGATCCGGGGCCGGGCAGCCCGCGCCTTCGCGCTCGGCGAAGAAGTCGCGGCTATAGGTGCGGATGGCGCGGCGGGTGCGCTCGCGCCCCAGCGCGGCGTCATAGGGCAGCTGGCTGCGCCGCAGCGCGTTGCCGCGGGCGTAGTGGCCGAACGCCTCGCCGTGGTCGCCGGCATCTTCCAGCGCCTTGCCGAGCGCGAACTCGAAATGCAGGCGGGCGTCGTCGTCGAGGTCGTCGCGGCGCAGCTGTGCGCGCATCGCCTCGATGTCGGCGGCATCGAAGCGCACCGTCTTGAGGTTGGCCAGGCTCCACCATGCACCGCCGAAGCCGGGGTTCAGTGCTATCGCGCGGCGGTACGCGGCCACCGCGTCGGCGGTGCGGTTGGCGGTCTTGAGTGCATGGCCATAGCCCAGCCAGACCTGCCACTGCCCCGGCGCGCGCGCCAGCACGGCTTCGTAGGTGGCGATCGCGCCGTCGAAGTCGCCCAGCTTGCCCAGCACCACCGCGCGCATGTTGCGCAGCGGCTGGTTGCCGGGATCGCGCTCCAGCAGGCGATCGATCTCGGCCAGCGCCTCGGCGTGGCGGTTGCCGCGGTTGAGCACGGCGGCGTAGTTCTGGCGCGCGGCATCGAAACCGGGCGCCAGCTCCAGGCAGCGCTCCAGCAGGTGCAGCGCATCCTCGTTGCGGCCCAGCCGGGCGGCGACCTCGGCGAACATGCGGATCGCGGCAACGTCGGTCGGCGCCTCTCGCAGATGCTCGCGCAGCAGCGCCTCGGCCACCGGGATGCGGTTCTCGACCAGCGCGGTGGCGGCGGCCAGCAGGCGCGGGTCGCTGGTGGACTGGCGCACGTGGTTGGCGTAGGCGGCGTCCGCGGCCTCCTGCTCGCCGGCGGCCATGAGATGG
>JANJSW010000228.1 GCA_024711415.1 Thermomonas sp.
AATACCTGCGCCGCTGGGAAGAGCTGCGGCCGAAGCTGGTGCTGGGCGAAAACGTCGGCCAGGCCACCCAGTTCGTGGTCAGCGGCGCCGCGCCGCTGGGCCTGCTGCCGCGCTCGCTGGTGCAGCAGGCCCGCAAGGGCCACCCCGGCTCCGGCTGGGAGGTACCGGCCAGCTGGCATGCGCCGATCGTGCAGAGCGCGGTGCTGCTCCAGCGCGGCGAGCGCAATCCCGCCGCGCGCGGCTTCCTGAAGTACCTGCAGAGCCCCCCGGCGAAGCAGCGCATCCGCGCCTTCGGCTACGACTGACCTCCCGATGGACGCCGCCACGCCGGCCTGGCTGGCCGCCAGCTGGGTGACCCTGAAGCTGGCCGGCCTGACCACCCTCATCCTGCTGGTGCTGGGCATGCCGCTGGCATGGTGGCTGGCGCATACGCGCTCGCGCTGGCGGGCGCCCGTGGGCGCGGTGGTGGCGCTGCCAATGGTGCTGCCGCCGACCGTGCTGGGCTTCTACCTGCTGATCGGCCTCGCTCCCGATGGTCCGATCGGCCAGCTCACCACCGCGCTGGGACTGGGCACGCTGGCCTTCACCTTCAAGGGCCTGCTGCTGGCGTCGGTGCTGTACTCGCTGCCGTTCGTGGTGCATCCGCTGCAGGCGGGCTTCGCCGCGCTGCCGCCGTCGCTCCTGGAAGCGGCCGCCACCCTGCGCGCCTCGCCGCTGGACCGTTTCTTCAGCGTGGTGCTGCCGCTGTCGCGGCCGTCGCTGGTCACCGCCAGCCTGCTCGGCTTCGCCCATACCGTGGGCGAGTTCGGGGTGGTGCTGATGGTGGGCGGCAATATCGAAGGCGAGACGCGGGTGCTGTCGGTGCTGCTGTACGACCAGGTGGAAGGCATGGCCTACGCCGATGCACACCTGCTGGCGGCCGGGCTGCTGGGCTTCTCGTTCGCATTGCTGCTGCTGATGCAGTGGCTGGGCCGGCGCACGGTGGTGGCGCATGGCTGAGCATATGGCTGAGCGCGTGGACGACATCCGCATCGCGCTGCGGCTTGCACGCGGCGACTTCCGCATGGATCTCGACCTGCGCCTGCCGGGCGCCGGCTGCAGCGTGGTGTTCGGTCCCTCCGGCTGCGGCAAGAGCACCCTGCTGCGCGCCATCGCCGGGCTGGAGCCACACGCACACGGTGAAATCCGGGTGGGCGACGCACGCTGGCAGGACGCCCGCGGCGCGCTGCCGGCGCACCGGCGCGGGGTCGGCATGGTGTTCCAGCACAGCGCCCTGCTGCCGCACCTCTCGGCGGGCGACAACCTGCGCTACGGCTGGAAGCGCGCCCACGTCGCGCCGGAATTGCTGGAACGCTGGATTGAAAGGCTGGCGCTGGCACCGCTGCTGTCGCGCAGACCGGACTCGCTGTCCGGTGGCGAGCGGCAGCGGGTGGCGCTGGCGCGCGCACTGGTCAGCAATCCACGCCTGCTGCTGCTGGACGAACCGCTGAGCGCGCTGGACGCGCCGCGGCGCACCGAAATCCTGCCGTACCTGGAAGCGGTCCGCCGCGAAGCCGGCATCCCGGTGCTGTACGTGACCCATGCGATCGAGGAAGTCGCGCGCATGGCCGACCACCTGGTCCTGCTGGACGCCGGCCGGGTCACCGCCGCCGGGCCCGCGCTGGAGGTGCTGAACCGCGACGACCTGCCGCTGGCGCTGCGCGACGATGCCGGGGTGGTGCTGGATGCGGAGGTCACCGCGCGCGATACCCACGGCCTGCTCACCCTGCGCACGCCCGCCGGCACTGTGCACGCGCACGGCGGCGCGCATGCGCCCGGCACCCGTTTGCGCGTGCGCATCCAGGCCCGCGACGTCAGCCTGGCGCTGAGCCGGCACGATGATTCCAGCCTGCTCAACTCATTGCCCGCAACGCTGGTCGCACTGTCAGACCTGCCCGGCGGGCAGGTGCAGGCGCGGCTGGAAGCGCAGGGTCAGACGCTGCTGGCGCGCATCTCGCACCGTTCGGTGGAACGGCTGGGATTGCAGCCGGGCATGTCGCTGTGGGCGCAGGTGAAGGCGGTGGCGCTGCTGGTATGAGCGGCGACATCCGCATGCCCCCGGCTTGATCCCGATCAAACGGCCCGCACGCCCCCGCCACTAGTCTCGATCAGCCTCCCCACGGCACCGGTCCACCGCCCCAGCCCGCCACGGGAGAACCGCCATGCCTGCCCTGCTCCAGCACGTCCGCGCCTCCACCGAGAACCTGTCACCGGGCTATTTCAGCATGGTGATGGCCACCGGCATCCTGTCGCTGGCGGCGCACATGCTGCACGTGCCGGTACTGCCCATCGTCCTGCTGGCACTGAACTGGTGCCTGTTCGTGGTCATCGGCGTGCTGGCGCTGGCGCACCTGTACTGGCACCCGCGGCGGGTGCTGGACGACCTGTTCAACCACCTCAACGCGCCGGGCTTCTTCACCTTCGTCGCCGCCTGCTCGGTGCTGGGCAGCCAGAGCCTGCTGATCGGCGGCAGCCTGCGGGTGGCGGCGGCGCTGGGCATCGCCGGGCTGCTGGCCTGGGTCGCCTTCACCTACACCATCTTCACCGTGCTCACGGTCAAGCAGGACAAGCCCGAACTGGCGCGCGGGATCAATGGCGGCTGGCTGCTGGCGGTGGTGGCGACCCAGTCGATGGCGGTGCTGGCCGCGCTGGTCGCACCGGAAGTGGCGCAGCCGCTGCGGCTGGAGCTGAACTTCTTCGCCCTGTCGATGTGGCTGTGGGGCGGCATGCTCTACATCTGGATGATGTCGCTGATCTTCTACCGCTACACCTTCTTCGCGTTCTCCCCCGCCGACCTGTCGCCGCCGTACTGGATCAATATGGGGGCGATGGCCATTTCCACCCTGGCCGGTTCGCTGCTGATCCTCAACACGCCGCACGCGCCGTTCCTGCACTCGATGCTGCCCTTCATCAAGGGCTTCACGGTGTTCTACTGGGCCACCGGCACCTGGTGGATCCCGATGCTGGTGGTGCTGGCGATCTGGCGCCACGGCGTGCGCCGCTTCCCCTTCAGCTACGACCCGATGTACTGGGGGGCGGTGTTCCCGCTGGGCATGTACGCGGCCAGCACCCTGCGGATGATGCAGGCGATGGAACTGGATTTCCTGCACCCGCTGCCGCAGGTGATGTTCGGGGTCGGCCTGACCGCCTGGATACTGCTGTTCAGCGGCCAGCTGCGCGCCCTGCACCGGCAGTGGCGGACGGCGGGCGCCGGTTGAGGCCGATGCGCCGCCGCGTTATCCCCGCGGCGGCGCGATGATCGAACCTCAGCGACCCGCCTTGGCGTTGATGATTTCCGGCAGGTCGGTCTCGCGGTCCAGCTGCGGGAACTTGCTGCGCTCCATCCGGCGGATCGCGAAGTGCATCCATGCCAGTGCGCTGCCCACCAGCACGAACAGCAGCATGAAGCAGCTGGTCCAGATGCCGGTCAAGTCGTTGAGCGCGCCGAAGGCGATCGGCAGCAGGAAGCCCCCCAGCCCGCCGATCATGCCGACCACGCCGCCCACCGAGCCGACGTACTGCGGGTAGTACACCGGGATGTGCTTGTACACCGCCGCCTTGCCCAGCGACATGAAGAAGCCGAGCACGAACACCAGCACCGTGAACGGGACCAGACCGATGGCAAGATGGAAGCTGATGTCGCCCTGGATGCCCTTCACCACGTACTGCGTATCCGGGTAGGCCAGCAGGAAGCAGCAGACCACCGAGACGCCGAAGGTCCAGTACATCACCTTGCGCGCACCCCATTTGTCCGACAGCCAGCCGCCCACCACGCGGAACAGGCTGGCCGGGATCGAGTAGCACGCGGCCAGCACGCCGGCGGTCTTCACGTCCATCCCGTAGGCGCCGATCAGGTAGCGCGGCAGCCACAGCGCCAGCGCGACGAAGCCGCCGAACACGAAGAAGTAGTACAGGGCGAAGCGCCAGACCTGCAGGTTTTTCAGCGGTGCCATCTGCTCGCGGAACGGCATCGGCTTGACGCCGGACTTGCGGCGCTGCTCCAGCGACGGATCTTCCTGCGAGAACAGGAAATACAGGATCGCCGCCACCGCCAGCCCTACCGCCCAGACCTTGGCCACCATCGTCCAACCCGCCGCCACCATCACCATCGGCGCCAGCAGCTTGGTGACCGCGGAACCGATGTTGCCGGCGCCGAAAATACCCAGCGCGGTGCCCTGCTTCTCCGCCGGGAACCACTTCGAGACGTAGGCCACGCCGACCGAGAACGAACTGCCGGCGATGCCCACGCCCAGCGCAGCCAGCAGGAACTGCGGATAGGTCTGCGCATGGGTCAGCAGCCAGGTGGCGATAGCGCCGGCCAGCATCACCCCGGTGAGCACCTTGCGCCCGCCGAGCTGGTCGGCCCAGACGCCGAGGAAGATGCGCAGCAGCGACCCGCTGAGCACCGGCGTTGCGATCAGCAGGCCGAACTGGGTGTCATTGAGGCCCAGGTCTTTCTTGATCTGGATGCCGATGATCGAAAAGATCATCCAGACGGCGAAGCACGTGGTGAAGGCGAACGTGCTCAACCACAGCGCCCGCTGCTGGCGGGCGCTGCTGACTTGCGAAAGGTCTTGCATGGGTCACTTCCGGTCGAGGTTGGGAAACTCGTTGCTGCCGTGGCGACCGTACCGTGGGATCAGGCCGCTTCGGCTTCGATGGCGTCCAGTCCGCGGACCTCGTAGCGCTCCTGCAATCCCTGCAGGTACTGCTGGAGTTCGCGCTGGCGGACCTGCAATTCAAGATAGTCGGAAATGCGCTGGTGGACTTGATCGAACGCAAGTTCCTCGCCGCTTTCGATCGCGTCCACGCTGACCACGTGGTAACCCCAGCGCGACTCCACCGGGAACGCCGCGAGCCCTTCGCGCAGGCGGAACACCTGACGGTCGAATTCCGGCGTGGTCTGACCACGTTCCAGCCAGCCCAGATCGCCGCCCTCGTCCTTCGACGGGCAGTCCGAATGGCGCATGGCGAAGTCGGCGAACAGGTGCGGCTGCGCCTTCAGTTCGGCAATCAGCTTTTCCGCCTGCTCGCGCGCATTGAACCGACCGCTGACGTCATCGGCGGCCGCGCCCAGCAGGATGTGGCGCACGCGGATGCGGTCGGGCGCATGGAAGCGCTCCGGGTTCTGCGCGTAATAGCGGCGGCAGTCGTCCTCGCCGGGCACGCGGTTCTCGATTTCCTGCTCAAGCAGGACCCGGATGCAAGCCTCCTCCACCGCCTCGCCACCGACCGGCTGCACGGCATCGTGCAGGCCAAGCCGCGCGGTTTCCTGCCG
>JANJSW010000345.1 GCA_024711415.1 Thermomonas sp.
CGGTGGTGCTGGATCCGCCGTCGCTGGAAGACTGGCCCAAGCTCACCTACAGCCCGCAGAACGCGCGGCGGGTGGACCTGGACACGATCACCCGCGAGGACGTGCAGACCTTCAAGCCGGGCGAGGTGCTGCTGCTGAGCGGCAGGATGCTCACTGGTCGGGACGCCGCGCACAAGCGGATGGTCGACATGCTGAACATGGGCGAGGCGCTGCCAGTCGATCTGGCCGGGCGCTTCATCTACTACGTCGGTCCGGTCGATCCGGTGCGCGATGAAGTGGTTGGCCCGGCCGGCCCGACCACCGCCACCCGCATGGACAAGTTCACCGAGCAGGTGTTGGCGCAAACCGGCCTGCTGGGCATGATCGGCAAGGCCGAGCGCGGCCCGGCGGCGCTGGAAGCGATCAAGAAGCACCAGTCGGTGTACCTGATGGCGGTCGGCGGTTCGGCCTATCTGGTGTCGAAGGCGATCAAGGCGGCAAAGGTCGTTGGCTTCGCGGATCTCGGCATGGAGGCGATCTACGAGTTCGAGGTCAAGGACATGCCGGTGACGGTGGCGGTGGACAGCACCGGCACCTCGGTGCACCAGACCGGCCCGCGCGAATGGCAGGCGAAGATCGGCAAGATCCCGCTGGCGGTGCTTACGTGAGCAACGCCCGCGTTGTCGACGGGCCGGGTTTCCGGATCCGTTACGACGGCGAGCCCGGCTACCTGCGTGCGCACGTTTTCGATGGCACCGACTCGCTGGAAGTGTCGACGGCGATGTGGCGCATGCTGGGCGAGGAATGCCGCGCGGTGGGGGCCAGCCGCATGTTGGTGCTGGAAGAACTGCATTCCACGGTCGACGTGGCCGACGTGCCGCGCGTCATCCAGGCGATGGTCGATGCCGGCATGACGACGGTGAGGATCGCCTTCGTCGAACTGCTGGATGATATCCAGGGCAGCGAGCACGGCGAAATCCTGTGCTTGGAGCACGGCATCATCGTTCGCATTTTCTCCGACGAGGATTCCGCCCGCCGCTGGCTGCTGTACGGGGATTGAGCCGCAGGGACGGCGCTCAGCGCGGCTTGCGCGCGGCCCCAGCCTTGTCCTTGTCCTTGGCGGTGGGCGCAGCGGTGGCGCTGCCCAGCCCGTTGCCCAGGTTCTGCTGGAAGTCCTTCCACAGCGCCATGTTGCGCTCGGTGAGCTGGTTCAGCATCGCCCACGGCGTTTGCCCCAGCATCCCGCCCATCTGCGAGCGGAACTGCTGCTGCTGCTCGAGGAACAGCTGCATCGAACGCTCCAGGTAGTTGCCCATGAAGCCCTGCAGCGAATCGCCGTAGAAGCGGATCAGCTGGCTGAGCAGCTGGGTGGACAGCATCGGCTGCCCGTCCTGTTCGTGCTCGGTGATGATCTGCAGCAACACCTGCCGGGTCAGGTCCTCGCCGGTCTTGGCGTCGCGCACCTCGAAGGACTCGCCGTCCACGATCAGCTGGCGAACGTCCTCGATGGTGATGTAGCTGGAGATCTCGGTGTCGTAGAGGCGGCGGTTCGGATACTTCTTGATGACGCGGATCGCGGACATTGAGCACGGACTCTGGACGGCACTGCAGCCAGCATGGCGCAGCGCAGCACGGGTTGCAAGATGACCACTAGACTATGCGCATGGGAAACGATCTCAAGCAGCGTTTCGGCGGCATCGACCGCCTGTACGGTAGCGGCACGCTGGCGCGTCTGTCGGGTTGCCATGTGGTCGTGGTCGGCATCGGCGGCGTCGGCTCGTGGGCGGTGGAGGCGCTGGCGCGCAGCGGCGTGGGCAGGCTGACCCTGATCGACGCCGACGACCTGTGCGTGTCCAACACCAACCGCCAGCTCCCGGCGCTGGACGGGCAGTACGGCCGCGCCAAGATCGAGGCGATGGCCGAGCGCTGCCGCGCGATCAATCCGGGTATCGCGCTGGAGTTGAAGCCGCAGTTCCTCACGCCCTCGAACATGGACGACCTGCTCGGAACGCCGGTGGATCTGGTGCTGGATGCCTGCGACAGCTTTCGCACCAAGGTCGAGGCGATCGCGTACTGCCGTCGCCGCAAGCAGCCGATCCTCACCGTGGGCGCCGCCGGTGGCCGCAGCGACGTGACCCAGATCCGCGTGCGCGACCTGTCGCGCACCGAGCACGACGCGATGCTGTCCTTGATCCGCAAGAAGCTGCGCGGCGAGTTCAATTTCCCCAAGAACCACGACCGCTATTTCGGCGTGCCGGCGGTGTATTCGCTGGAGAACGTGCGCTATCCGCAGGCCGACGGCAGCGTCTGCGGCTTGCGCCCGCAGCTGGGCAAGGACGAGGCGCTGAAGTTGGACTGCGGCGCGGGTCTGGGCGCGGCCACGCATGTGACCGGTGCGTTCGCGTTCGCCGCGGTGGGCAAGGCGATGGAGATGCTGCTGAAGCCGATGAAGTCGGGTTGAGCTTCCTGTGGTCCGCAGCCGGACGCGGGCCGGTTGGTCTCGACTGATGTCCGTTCGGTTCCGAACGGCCTTGCCGGGCCCGACGCTCGCAAGTCGCTCCCCGATACTCGCTTGGTTGCAAGCGCCGGGCCCGGCAAGGCTGGGCAGTGAGTCGCGCTTTCAGAAGCCGAACAGCCGTTGCGCGTTGGCGCTGGTGGCGGCGGCGATTTCCTCCCGCGGCACCTGACGCAACGTGGCAACGATGTCGAGGGCTTCCCGCAGATGCGCCGGCTCGTTGCGCTCACCGCGATGCGCCGCGCCGGGCTGATCGGGCGAATCGGTTTCCAGCAGCAGTTGTTCCAGCGGCATGGCCGCAACGATGCCGCGCAGGCGGTTTGCCCGCTCGTAGGTGACCGGGCCGCCGATCCCGAGCAGGAAACCGAGCCTGTGCAGCTGCGCGGCCTGTTCGGCGCTGCCGGAAAAGCTGTGCACCACGCCGCGCAGGCCCGGGAAACGGCGGATCGCGGCGATTACCGCGTCCACCGCCCGGCGCGCATGCACGATCACGGGCAGGTCGAACTCGGCGGCGAGCGCCAGCTGTCCGTCGAAATAGTGTTGCTGGCGCGCGGGGTCCAGCTCTTCGACGAAATAGTCCAGCCCGCATTCGCCCACCGCGACCGGGCGCTCGCGTTCGATCCAGTCGCGCAGTTCCTGCAGATGCTCCGGGCGATGGGCATCCAGATACATCGGATGCAGGCCATAGGCCGGATGCAGGCCGGGCAGCTGCGCGCAGACGGCTTTCAGCTTCGGCCAGCCGGCGGCGTCCACGGCCGGCACGATCTGGGTGTCCACGCCTGCGGCCAGCGCGCGCGCATGCACGGCGATGCGGTCGGCATCGAACTCGGCGGCGTCGAAATGACTGTGGCTGTCGATCAGGCGCATCAGGCGGTCAGCGCCGGTTTGCCTGTCCTTCGATGGGCGGCTTGCCGGCATCCGGCTGCTTCTTCCAGCGCGACAGCAGCAGCGTGCCGAGGCCCAGCAGGATCTCGTCGGCAAGCGGGATGAAGTCGGGGACCAGCAGGTCGAGGAAGAACAGCGCCGCGGCCAGCAGGAACAGGCGCGGGAAGCTGAGCCTGCCGAGCCAGCGCATGAGCGGAGAGACGAGGGGATTGGCCATGCGCGGAAAACTAGCATGCACACGGCGCAAACATCGCATGGGCGAAGCTGAACGCAAGCGGGCGCCACCCGGGCCTGCTCGGCATCGATTCAGATTGGCCGTGCTGCAATCGGCCACGGAACAGGGGTTACTCAACTTCAGCGGAGGCCGAACCATGTCCAGGAACAATACTCTTGCGGTTGCGCTTGCCGCGCTGCTGGTTGGCGGCGTGGCCACCGCCGGCTACATGAACAGCCGCAGCAACGATGCCATCACCGCGCCGCTGGCCAATGGCGGCACGCGCGCGCAGGTCGACTTCGCCGAGGTCGTGGGCGTCAAGCCGGTCACCGAGCGCGAGCCGATGTACGCCACCGTGATCGGCAGCGAGCCGATCCGCGAATCCAGCACCACCAGCACGCCGCGCGAGGTCTGCGAGAACGTGACGGTGCAGGAGCGCCTGCCGGAACGCGACGGCAATGTCGGCGGCACCGTGGCCGGCGCGGTCATCGGTGGCCTGGTCGGCAACCAGGTCGGCGGCGGCAATGGCCGCAAGCTGGCCACGGTGGCGGGCGCGGTGGCTGGCGGTTATGCCGGCCGCGAGATCGACCGCCGCCACGTCGGCGGCCAGGTGGTCAATCGCACCGACCGTCGCTGCCGTACCGTCAACAGCACGTCCACCAGCGCCCGCACCGTGGCGTGGAACGTGACCTATCGCAACCCCGACGGCACCACCGGCAGCATGCGCACCGACAGCAAGCCCGGCGAGCGGATCGCCTTGGGGGATGCCGAGAAGACGGTTGGATATGACGTGACCTACCGTTGGGATGGCC
The DNA here is from genome assembly GCA_024711415.1 of Thermomonas sp. Lineage (GTDB taxonomy): Bacteria > Pseudomonadota > Gammaproteobacteria > Xanthomonadales > Xanthomonadaceae > Thermomonas. The sequence goes on from JANJSW010000345.1 coordinate 4,406, forward strand.
AGCAGCGCACCGTGCGCATGGACCAGGATCCGGGCACGCAGCTGCCGGTGATCGACGGCCGGGTAGTGACCCAAACGGCCTCGGTGGAAGGCGCGACGCTGCGCTGACCCCACGTAGTCCAACCCACGCAGTTGCCATGGCGGGGCCGGAGCGATCCGGCCCCGCCTGCGTTTGGCGGCGGCAAAATGGCGATGCCGGCGAAACGCACGGCTTTTGCAGAAAGGCCGTCGTAACGCCTGGCTGTGGTTGGCGAATCGTACGTACCGATTGCGCGGCATGCGCGATTACAATGGCGGTTCGTCCAATTCGACCGTCAAAACATGGCCCTGCATCCGTACGATCTCTACGACGTCCGCTCCCTGCTGAGCGAGGAAGAACGCGCGGTGCAGGACACCGTGGCGCGCTTCACCGACGAACGCGTGCGCCCGATCATCGGCGACGCCTTCGATGCGGGCCGCTTCCCCAAGGAACTGGTGCCGGAGATCGCGGAGATGGGCCTGCTGGGTTCGTCTCTGCCGGAGAAGTACGGGTGCGCCGGCCTCAACGGCGTCAGCTATGGCCCGATCTGCCAGGAGCTGGAGCGCGGCGATTCCGGCATCCGCAGTTTCGTCAGCGTGCAGAGCTCGCTGTGCATGTATCCGATCTACGCCTACGGCAGCGAAGAGCAGCGCCTGCGCTGGCTGCCCGACATGGCGGCGGGCAAGGTGATCGGCTGCTTCGGCCTGACCGAACCGCACGGCGGCTCCGACCCGGCCAACATGAAGACCCATGCCCGTCGCGACGGCGATGACTGGGTGATCAACGGCAGCAAGATGTGGATCACCAACGGCAACCTGGCCGACATCGCCATCGTGTGGGCGCAGACCGACGACGGCATCCAAGGCTTCCTGCTGGAAAAGGGCATGCCCGGATTCACCGCGCAGGAGATCAAGCACAAGATGTCGCTGCGCGCCTCCGTCACCAGCGCGCTGTTCTTCGACAACGTGCGCGTGCCGGATTCCAGCCGCCTGCCCAACGTGAAGGGGCTGAAGGGCCCGCTGGGCTGCCTGACCCAGGCCCGCTATGGCATCACCTGGGGCCCGATCGGCGCCGCCATTGCCTGC
>JANJSW010000348.1 GCA_024711415.1 Thermomonas sp.
CGTGCGCGGCCGCGAAGGCCCCCCGAGGCCGCCCGGCGGCCGGCATCCCGCCCTTGTTTACACGAACGCGACCGCGGCAACACGATCCTGGCTCTCCGGCTCGGCGCCCGGCAATCCAGGCTGAGACGGCGGTGCCCGGTAGAATCCCTGCATGACTTCGACCTCACCCGACCGCCCGTCGTTCGCCCCGAGCCACTGGCCGGTCTGGCTGGGCGTCGGCCTGTGCATGGCGCTGGCGCGCCTGCCCTGGGGACTGCAGCGCGCCTTGGGCGCCGCGGTCGGCTGGCTGGCACTGCGCCTGCTGCCGGACCGGCGCGAGGCCGCGCGCACCAACCTCGCGCTGTGCCTGCCGGAACTGGATGGCCCCGCGCGCGAGGCGCTGCTGCGCGCCAACTTCCGTGACGTCGGCATCGGCCTGTTCGAATTCGCCCGCGCCTGGTGGGGCGAGGTCGCGCCGATGCGCGCCAGCGCCCGCATCGAGGGCTTGGAGATCCTCCAGCGCCTGCAAGCCGAAGGCCGCGGCGTGCTGCTGGTGTCCGGGCACTTCATGACCCTGGAACTGTGCGGCCGCCTGCTGTGCGACCACGTGCCGCTGGCCGGCATGTACCGCAAGCACCGCAGTCCGGTGATGGAATGGGCGGTGCTGCGCGGCCGCCTGCGCTACGCCAGCGCGATGTTCGGCAACGGCGATACCCGCGCGGCGATCCGCCACCTCAAGCGCGGCGGCGTGCTCTGGTACGCGCCGGACCAGGACATGCGCGGCAAGGACACGGTGTTCGCGCCGTTCTTCGGCATCCCCGCCGCCACCATCACCGCCACCCACCAGTTCGCCCGCATGACCGGCTGCGCGGTGGTGCCGTTCTTCCACCGCCGCGAGGGCGCGGATTACGTGCTGCGGGTAGGCGAACCCCTGTCCCCGTTCCCCACCGACGATGCGGTGGCCGATTCCGCCGCGGTCAACGCGGCGATCGAGGCGATGGTGCGCCAGGCGCCCAGCCAGTACCTGTGGCTGCACCGGCGCTTCAAGCGCCAGCCGGACGGGCGCTCGCGCTACGACTGAGGCGGCGCCGCCGGCGCCTCGCGGCCCCACAGGCTGCCGGCGTACAGCGCCGCCAGCAGCAGCAGCACGCTGCCCCAGAAGGTCGAGTACGCGGCGAGGTGGGTGTTGAGCGGAAACACGCTGACCGCCAGCGCCAGCATCGCCGGGCGCGCGCGTTCGCGCGCGTCGGCATCGGCATAGCGCCAGGCCCGCCAGCCCAGCGCGGCGCCGGCCAGCCACAGCAGCAGACCGATGATGCCGGTTTCGCTGAGCACTTCCAGCACGATCTGGTGGGCATGGAAGGCGACGCCCGCACCCCAGGCAGCCGGGGTGCCAGGCTGCGGGTCGCAGGCCGTGAACTCGTCGCGGAAGGCACGCGGGCCGACGCCGTTGAGCGGATGCTCGCGCAACATGCACAGCGCCGCCGACCAGATCCGGCCGCGCCCGGACAGCGCCGCGTCCACGCCGCCCGGCTGCGCGGTCAGCGCCAGGGTGGTGCGCTGCACGCGCTCATGCACCTGCGGCGACAGCGCATTGGCCGCCACCAGCATCAGCGCGCCAGCCACGAACACCGCCATCAGCTTGCGTCCGCCCAGCGCGCGCCAGCCGGTCCACAGCAACACCAGCCCGTAGGTCAGCCACGATGCGCGCGAGCCCGCCAGGATCACCACCAGCCCGATCGCCGATGCCGCCGCCAGCCAGCCCAACTGGCCCAGCCGCTGCCGCGCCGCCGCCAGCGCGAACGGCGACAGGCTGGCCAGCACGATGCCCAGCTTGAGATTGCACGGGCCGAGCACGCCGGCCAGGCGGTCGGCGGCCTCCACTTCGCTGGCGGTGCACATGCCGTGGCCGCTCACCGCGTGTTTGGCCTGGTCCAGCACCCAGAACAGCGGACTGGTGCCGCTGGCCGCTTCGACCAGTGCATCCAGCGTCCATGCCAGGGCGATGACCGCCAGCCCGCCGAAGGTGCGGCGACGGCCGGACTCGCTGGCAACAGCGGCCGCGGCCATCCACAGGAACGGCAGGTAGCGCAGGTCGGCCAGCACCTCGCCGAAGGCGTGCAGGCGGTCGCGCGCATCGATCGCGGCGATGAGTTCGGGCAGCCAGTAGGCGGCGAACAGCACCGAGGTCAGCGCCCACGCCGGGCCGCTGAGCAGCGCGCCGCTGCCGCGGAAACGGTTGCCGACCAGCCGCACCAGGCCGGCCAGCGCGCCGAGCACCAGCACCGCCTCGGCGATGCCGCGCACCGGCCACAGGGCGACGAAGGTCAGTACCCAGGCCGGCGCCCAGCGCCAGTCGGCCACGCCGCCGGGTTGCATCGTCTGTGCGTTCATGCGTCCACCATCGTCCGGTACAGCGTCAAGGTCGCCTCCTGCATCGCCTGCAGGGTATAGGCCATCGTGGCCGGCGGCGATGGCGGCGCGGCCAGCAGCGCGCGTGCGTGCTCCGCTAGCTGGCCGGCATCGAACGGCGCGACCGCGCCCGCCGGCTGCAGTTCGGCCAGCAGCTCACCGACGCCGCCGTGCGCCCAACCCAGCACCGGCCGGCCCGCCGCCAGCGCCTCGACCACCGTGCGCCCGAACGCCTCCGGCTTGCGCGACAGCTGCAGCACCAGGTCGCAGGCCGCGTACGCCTGCGCGATCGCCGCGGTCGGTGCGGTCACCGCCAACGCCGCTTCCACGCCCGCGGCGCGCGCCTGCGCGATCAGTTCCGCGATGTAATCCTCGCGCCCCGCCTGCTGCGCGCCAGGCATCCACAGCCGCGCATCCGCGCCTTCTGCGCGCAGCGCCGCCAGCAGGCCGATGGCGTCGGCATGGCCCTTCAGGCGCGTACCGCGCCCCGGCAGCAGCAGCAGCGGTCCATCCCCGCCAAGCTGCGGATGCAGCGCCGCGACCTGCGCGCGCGCGGCGCGGTCCGGCGTCGGCGCGCGCTGGAACACGGTCGGGTCGATGCCGCGCGGGATCACCACCAGCCGCGCCGGATCGAGCTTCGGATAGTGGTACAGCAGATAGTCCCGCACCGTGCGCGACACGCAGACCACGCGCTCGCCGCGGGTCATGATCGCGCTGTAGCGCGACGGCGAATTCAGGCCATGCGCGGTGGTGACGAAATGCGGGCGCGCCGCGGCCGGCAGTGCGCGCAGCGCCAGCCAGCCCAGCCAGGCCGGCAACCGCGAGCGCGCATGCACGATGTCGGCGCCACGCAGCACCCGCCGCAGTGCCGGCAGGTGACGGAGGCTCAACGGGGATTTGCGGCCGATCGGCAGCTGCACGTGCTCGGCACCCAGTGTCTGCAGCTGCGGCAGCAGCCGGCCGCCGGCGGACACGACCACGGCGCGATGGCCGGCGCGCACCAGCGCATCGGCGATCTCCAGGGTGGAACGTTCGACGCCGCCGGCTTCCAGCGCCGGCAGCAGCTGCACCACGGTCAGGCGGCGCATCGCGGGCGCCGCGGGCTCAGTCGACGAGGACGTAGACGCTGCCGCAGTACGGGCACTGGCTGCGCCCGCCATCCTCGACGATCGACAGGTACACCCGCGGATGCTCGTTCCACACCGCCATCGACGGCAGCGGGCAGCTCAGCGGCAACTCGGCGCGATGCACCTCGTAGGTCTGCTGGGCGCGGGCGGACGCGGGGGCGGGCGAAGCGGGCTGTGCCATGGCGAATGCAACGGGTTGCGGGAACCCGGCCAGTTTAGCGCGCATCCGCCATCTCCGCTGTCGCGGGGATGGCGGGCACGGTCATGCGGGAAGCTCGAACAGCAGCACGTCGCTGGTTGCGCCGAGGCCGCGCAGCGCGAACGCACCGCCTTCCTCGGACAGTCCCAGCGCATCGCCGGCGGCGAGCACGCGCTCGCCCACCGCGATCTCGCCGGCGGCCACGTGCAGCCAATAGCGACGCGTCGGATCCAGCGCCGCCTCCAGCGCGTCGCCTGGCAGCAGCCGGGTGGCGCGCAGGCTGGCGTCCTGGCGAATGCCGATGCTGCCGTCGGCGCCATCCGGCGATGCCAGCAGCACCCAACGTGCGCGCCGTGCGTCCGGTGCGAAATGCTTCTGGTCGTAGGCCGGCGCATGGTTGAGCCGCGACGGCTGGATCCAGATCTGCAGGAAGTGCACCGGCGCGGCGTCCGAGCCGTTGTATTCACTGTGCTCGATGCCGTGGCCGGCGCTCATCCACTGCACGTCGCCGGCGCGGATCACGCCGGCGTTGCCGGCGCTGTCCTTGTGCGCCAGCGCGCCGTCCAGCACCACGCTGATGATCTCCATGTTGGCGTGGCGGTGCGGGGCGAAACCGCCGCCGGGGGCGACGGTGTCGTCGTTGATGACGCGCAGCGCGCCGAAGCCCATCCACGCCGGGTCGTAGTAATGCCCGAACGAGAACGTGTGGTGGCTGTGCAGCCACCCCATGTCCACTTCGCCGCGGGCGCCGGCAGGGCGTTCGACGATCATGGCTTCAGCCCTGCGCGGGCGCGGCGTCGGCGGCCGGCGCGTCGGCCAGCGTGCCTTCGGTGGTGATGCGCAGCTGCACCTCATCGCTGACGTTCGGCGCGTAGGCGCCCACGCCGAAGTCGGTGCGCTTGATGGTGGCGGTGGCGGAGAAGCCGATCGCCTGCTTCTTCAGCATCGGGTGTTCACCGGCGCCGTTGAGGGTGACCTCCAGGGTCACCGGCTTGGTGATGTCCCTGATGGTCAGGTCGCCGGTGACGGTCAGCTTGTTGGTGCCGGCGGCAGCCACGCTGGTGCTCTTGAAGGTGGCGTTCGGGAACTTGCTGGCGTCGAAGAAGTCGCCGCTGGCCAGATGCTCGTCCAGCTTGTCGACGAAGCTGTTCATGCCGGTGATCGGCATGGTGACCTGCACGCTGGACTTGCCCACATCGGCGGCGTCATAGACCAGCGTGCCTTCGCTGATACCGAAATGCGCGCTCGGCTGGGAGAAGCCGAAGTGGGTCCACTGCGCCAGCACGTCGGTGTGGGTGGGGTCGAGCTGGTAGGTGCCGGACACCGCGGTGATCGCCGCGGCGGCGGGCGCGGCTTCGACCGGCGCGGTAACGGCGGCATCGGCCGGCGCAACGGCGGCGGCGGGTTCGGCCGGCTTGCTGCAGGCGGCGATGGCGGCGGCGATGGCGAGCGGCAACAACAGGTTGCGAATGGTGGTGTTCATTCGAAGGCTCCGGAAAGGGCGGGATGAAGAGGCGGGTAACGGATCAGGCGATGCGGCAGGCTTCGTCGAAGCCCAGGCGCGGGGAACGCGGGAAGATGCTGGCGGGGTCGCCGTGGCCGAGGTTGACCAGGATGTTGGAGCGGATCGGCGTGCCGGCGAAGAAGGCTTCGTCGACCTTGGCATTGTCGAAGCCGGTCATCGGGCCGCAGTCCAGGCCCAGCGAGCGCGCCGCCAGGATCAGGTAGGCGGTCTGCAGCGCGCTGCTGCGCATCGCCACCCACGCCAGGTTGGCTTCGTCGCGGTGTTCGAACCACGGCTTGGCATCGGTGTGCGGGAACAGCACCGGCAGCTTGTCGAAGAAGCGCATGTCGTAGCCGACGATGGCCACCACCGGCGCCTCCATGGTCTTCTTGAAATTGCCTTCGGACAGCGCCGGGCCCAGCTTGGCCTTGGCCTCGTCCGACTTCACGAACACGATCCGCGCCGGCGTGGTGTTGGCCTCGGTGGGGCCGAACTTCAGCAGCTCGTAAAGCTGGTGCAGGGTCTCGTCCGACACCTCGCCGGTGAAGGCGTTGTAGGTGCGGGCGGTGCGGAACAGCTGGTCGAGCGCGGTACCGGGAAGCGGCTGGGACATGGCAATCTCTGTATCGTGAGGGCGATGGCGCACAGTGTATGGTTCCACGGGCGCATGTAATGCAGCATATTCGGAACGAATAGATGCCAACCATGCAACGACGCTCCGCCACGCCTCTCCCATCGGCAACCCTGGCGATCCACGACGGACGCGCCGGCAACGCGCGCCAGGCCTTGGCGCTGGCACATGCGCTGGACAGCCGCCCGAGCGAGCTCACGCTGCAACCGCGCGCGCCGTGGCGCTGGCTGGCCCCGCGACGGCTGCCCGGTGCGGAAGCCGCGCTCGGCCCGGCGTTCCGGACGGCCTGCAGTGCGCCGCCCGCCGTTGCCATCGGCTGCGGCCGGCAGGCGGCGTTGGCCACCCGCCTGTTGCGCGCACGCGGCGCGAAGGCGGTGCAGATCCTCGATCCGCGCATCGCCAGCCGGCACTGGGACATCGTGGTGGCGCCCGTGCACGACGGCCTCCAAGGAGCCAATGTCATCGCCACGCTCGGCAGCCTGCACCCGGTCAATGACGACTACCTGCTGTGCGCGATCGCCGCGTTCCCGTCTCTGGCCGCCCTGCCCACCCCGCACAGCGTGCTGCTGGTGGGCGGCCCGACCCGCCACGCGCCGCTGGACGATGCCGGCTTCGGGGCGCTGCTGCAGCGGCTGGCCGCGCAGGCACGGGCCGAAGGCGGCAGCTTCAGCGCCGTCGCCTCGCGGCGCACGCCCTTGGCCTGGCGCGACGCGCTGGCGGGCGTGGATCCGCACCTGCCCGGCCTGCGCTGGCGCGACACCGGCGACGGCGCCAATCCCTACGCCGGGCTGCTGGCCTGCGCCGACCGCATCGTCTGCACGCCGGACTCGGTGAACATGCTCAGCGAAGCGGCGGCCACCCGCGCGCCGCTCTACGTGTGGTCGCCGCAGGCGTTGCAGGGGCGTCCGCGCGCCTTCCTCGATGCGCTTCTCGAAAGCGCGCGCGCGCGCGCGCTGGACGATGCACTGGCCCCGTTCGTCGTCGAGCCGCTGCGCGAGACCGCGCGGGTGGCGCAGGACATCCGCAGCCGCCTGACGTTGACGTCGTAGGCGATCGACGGCGCGCTGCCTGCGACAGGCAGATGCCGCCGCGGCCTGTCCTGCCGCCGGCCGCAGGCGGCGGCTACGCCTCGCTGAAGCGCAGCCCCTGCGCCCCGATCGCCGCGCGGATCGCGGCACAGGCCGCCTCGATGCGCGCATCGCGGGCGGCGCGGCGGGGACGGCGGTCGAGCGTGCAGCGCAGGCCGGTGTCCAGCAGCGCGGCATGCGCCTCGCGCAGCGCGGCGTGGGTAGGCGGGTCCAGACTGCCCCCCTGCAGCGCAGCTTCCAGCAGGGCGCTGGTGGCGCGCGGCGCCAGCAATCCGGGGCTCGCGCCCGCATCGCGCAGCACCAGGAACTGCAGCAGGAATTCCAGGTCGACCAGCGCGCCTTCGCCCTGCTTGAGATCGAGCATGGCGGCATCACTGCGGTCCAGCTCGGCGCGCATCTTGCGGCGCATCGCGGACACATCCTCGACCAGCTTGCCGCCATCGCGCGGCTGCGCCAGCACCTGCGCGCGCAGCCCTTCGAAGGCTTCGGCCAGCGATGCGTCGCCGGCGATCGCGCGGGCGCGCACCAGCGCCTGATGCTCCCATGTCCACGCGCGGTTGCGCTGGTAGTCGGTGAAGCTGGCCAAGCTCGATACCAGCAACCCCTTGGCGCCGTCGGGGCGCAGCCGCACGTCGACGTCAAACAACCGGCCGGCGCCGGTGCGCACGCCCAGCAGCGAGACGATCTTCTGCCCCAGCCGCGCGAACCAGCGCGGCGCATCCAGCGGCCGCGCGCCGTCGGAGTTGGCGTCTGCCGGGGCGTCGAACAGGAAGACCAGGTCGAGGTCGGAACCGAAGCCCAGCTCCTCGCCGCCCAGCGTGCCGTAACCGAGCACGGCGAAACGGCCGCCGTCGACGCTGCCGTGCGCGCCGCGCAATTCGTCGTCGGCCAGCTGCAGCACGCAGGCGACCACCGCATCGGCCAGCCAGGCCAGATGGCGGGCGCAATCCTGCGCATCGATGCGGCCATCCAGCAGCGCCAGCGCGAAGCGGAAGCTCAGCGCCTGCCGCACTTCGTTGAGCGCATCCAGCGATGCCTCCATGTCGTGATCGCGCAGCGCCGCTACGCACTGCGCCTGCATGGCCGCGCGATCCGGCAGCTCGCCACCCACGCGCACGTCGAGCAGCTCGTCCAGCAGCAGCGGATAGGCGGCCAGGCGCTCGCCCAGCAGGGCGCTGCGCGCCAGCGCGCTGGCCAGCCGCGCCAGTGCCACCGGCTGCTCGTCCAGCAGCGCCAGGTAGCTGGCACGGCGCAGGATGGTGTGCAGCAGCGGCAGCACCCGGCGCAGCACCGCATCGGGCGTATCGGAAGCGGCGGCGTGCTGCAGCAGCGCCGGCAGCACCCGGTCCAGACGCGCGCGTGCCGTATCGGACAGGTCGCGCACGCCGGGCGTGCGGGCGAAATCGCAGAGGCTGGCGTGCAGCTCGGCGGCATGCTCGAAGCCGACCGCCTCCAGCTGCGCGGCGTCGCCGTGCTCGGGCAGCGCGCGCCAGTACCCGGCGAGCTCGTCGCCACCGGACATGCGGCGACGGCGCGGCGCCAGCAACGCGCCGAACTCCTCCGCCACCTTCTCCCGCTGCGCCGCCAGCGCGACATCCAGCGCCTGCCAGTCCGCGTAGCCCAGCCCGGCAGCGAGGCGTGCGCGCCCCAGCCCGTCCTCGGGCAGCGCATAGGTCTGCGCATCGGCCAGCATCTGCAGGCGATTCTCGAGCCGGCGCAGGAAACGGTAGGCCACCGCCAGTGCCGATGCAGCGTCGGTTTCCATGTGCCCGGCCTGCGCCAGCGCCTGCAGCGTCGCCAGCAGGTGGCGACGGCGCAGCGCCGGCTCGCGGCCGCCGCGGATCAGCTGCAGCGCCTGCGCCAGGAACTCGATCTCGCGGATGCCGCCCGGCCCGCGCTTGATGTCGCCGGCCATGTCCTTGCGCGCCACCTCCGCGGCGATCATCGCCTTCATCGCGCGCAGCCCGTCCAGCGCGCCGTAGTCCAGGTAGCGGCGATAGACGAACGGCCGCAGCGCATCGAGGAAGCGCTCGCCGGCGGCGATATCGCCGGCCACGCAGCGCGCCTTCTGCCAGGCGTAGCGCTCCCAGTCGCGGCCCTCGCGCTGGAAATACAGCTCCATCGCCGCAAACGACAGCGCCACCCGCCCGGCGTTGCCGAACGGGCGCAGGCGCAGGTCGACGCGGTGGCAGAAGCCGTCCGCGGTCACCTCGTCCAGCAGTTTCGCCAGCTGCTGGCCCAGCCGCGCGAAATAGTCCTGCGCATGCAGGCTGCGCGCGCCATCGGATTCGCCCTCGTGCTCGTAGGCGTAGACCAGGTCGATGTCGGAACTGAAGTTCAGCTCGCGCCCGCCCAGCTTGCCAAGGCCGAACACCACCAGCCGCTGCGGCGTGCCTTCGGCATCGCGCACGCTGCCGAAGCGCCGCGCGAAATCCGCCTCCAGCGCGTCCAGCGCCAGCCGCAGGCAGGTTTCCGCCAGCGCGCTGCTGCCGGCGAGGATCTCCTCGACATCGGCGCCCTCGACCACGTCGCGCCACACCAGCCGGGTCGATTCCGCCTGCCGGTAGCGGCGCAGCAGGCGCGGCCACTCGCCCTGGTTGTCCGCCTCCAGCAGCGGCGCGGGCAGCGGCGCCGACGCATCGGCCTGCAACTGCGGCAACAGTTCCGGCTGGCGGATGAGCGCATCGATGGCGAAGTCGCTGGCCACCGCCAGCCGCGCCAGCGCCGCTTCGTCGGCAATCGCGCAGCCGGCCGCGCGCAGGCGCTGCAGGGCGCGCGCGGACAGGGCCTGCATCTCGGCGGAAAACACATCGTCCATGCGCCGATTGTGGCATCGCCGACGCACCGCTATCGTGCCCGCCCATGAGCGAACTGCTGGACCTGGCCGCGCTGATCCGCGCGGAGACGCCCCTGCTGGTGATCGAAACGCCCGACGAAGCGCGGGTGATGGAGCTGTTCCGGCAGTCGCTGATGCACGTCTGGCGCGCGCTGTATCGCTGGAGCGTGACCGAAGGCCTTCGCCGGGTGGACATGGACGGCGAGGACGAAAGCGGACTGGCGCCCGACCTCAGCGCCACCCTCAACGCGATGCGCGAGGCCAGCCAGCGCGGCGTCTACCTGCTGATGGATGCGACCCCCTACCTCGGCTATGCCAGCTACCAGCGCGCGCTGCGCGACCTCATACAGCGCCGCGGCAGCCAGCCGCACGTGATCGTGCTGGTGGGCACCAGGATCGAACTGCCGGAGGCGCTGGAACCGTTCGCCGCGCGGTTCTCGCTGCGCCTGCCGGACGCCAACGCCCTGCTCAAGCTGGTCAAGGACGAAGCCCGCGACTACGCCGCGCAGAACGGCGGCCGCCGGGTGGAAGCCGACGCCGATGCGGTCCGGCAGATCGTGCGCAACCTGCACGGCCTGACCCTGACCGACGCGCGCCGGATCGCCCGCCACCTGATCTGGCGCGACGGCGCGCTGGGTGCCGACGACCTGCCGGAGCTGGCGCGACTGAAGTTCGAGCTGCTCAACAAGAGCGGCCACCTGCACTACGAATACGACACCGCGCGTTTTTCCGACGTGGGTGGGGCGGCGCGCCTGAAGCGCTGGGTGGAGCAACGGCGCGCCGCCTTCGTGCAGGACCCGCCGCCCGCCGGGCTGCCGCCGCCGCGCGGCGGACTGCTGCTGGGCGTGCAGGGCTGCGGCAAGTCGCTGCTGGCCAAGGCGGTGGCGGGCGGCTTCGGCGTGCCGCTGGTGCGGCTGGACTTCGGCACCCTGTACGACAAGTTCCACGGCGAAACCGAGAAGAACCTGCGCACCGCGCTCGCGTCCACCGAACAGCTCGCGCCCTGCGTGCTGTGGATCGACGAGATCGAGAAGGCACTGGCCACCGACGGCGGCGACGGCGACGGCGGGCTGTCGCGGCGCGTGCTGGGCTACCTGCTGACCTGGATGGCCGAGCGCAAGGCGCGCGTGTTCCTGGTCGCCACCGCGAACCAGGTGCAGCAACTGCCGGCGGAACTGCTGCGTAAGGGCCGCTTCGACGAGATCTTCTTCGTCGACCTGCCCGATGCCGCCACCCGCGCCGAGATCTTCGCCCTGCACCTGGACCGGCGCCAGCTGGCCCGCGAGCACATCGACCTGTCGGCGCTGGCCGCGGCGGCCGAGGGCTATTCCGGCGCCGAGATCGAACAGGTCATCGTCAGCGCGCTGTATGCCGCGCACGCCACCCAGGCCGGGCTGGACACGCACGCGCTGATGCAGGCGGTCCGCGAGACCCGCCCGCTGTCGGTGCTGATGGCCGAACAGGTCCAGGCGCTGCGCGAGTGGGCGCTGCCGCGGACCGTGCCGGCCGACTGACGGCCTCACTTGGCGCAGGCCTGGCCGCGCACAAAAACTGCAGGCATAAAAAAGCCCGCTTAGACCGAAGTCTCAGCGGGCCTGCTCCCTCCCCCACGTCGGGACGCGGGCCGATCGTGAAGGATTCGTGAGGGTGTTTGCACGCTGCACTGCAAAAAAGCACCCGCCGGTTCACGAATACCCCATCAATCAGGACGCGGCGACCGGCCCAGATCCTTGAGGATTTCACGCGCGGCGTTGCGCCCCGGCAGGCCGGTCACGCCTCCACCGGGATGGGTGCCAGAGCCGCACAGGTAGAGACTTTCGAATGCGCCGCGGTAATTGCCCTGTCCCAGCAGCGGGCGCGCGCTGAACATCTGGTCCAGCCCCAGCGCGCCGTGGAAGATGTCGCCGCCGACCAGGCCGATGCGACGCTCCAGGTCGAGCGGGCTCAGCGCCTCGTAGCCCAGCACGCTGCGGGCGAAGTTCGGGGCGTAGTCGTTGACGGTGTCGATCATCAGCTTCGCCACCGTGTCGCGGTGCGCGTCCCAGCCGCCGTCCTCGTCGGCGATGGCCGGGTTCACCTGCTGGCAGAACAGGCTGGCCACGTGCTGGCCGGCCGGCGCCAGGGTGTCGTCCAGGGTCGAGGAGATCACCACCTCGACGATGGGCTTGCGCGCCCAGCCGGGGTTGTAAGCGCGCGACTTGGCATCGAAATACGCCTGCTCGAAGTACTGCAGCGACGATCCGATCAGGATGCCGCTCTGGTGGTGCGGCTGCAGCTGCGTGCCCGGCATCGCGGTGAAGTCCGGCAGCTCGGACAGCGCCACGTTCATGCGGAAGGTGCCGGAGCCGCAGCGGTAGCGGCGGATGCGCTGGCTGGTGTCGTCGTCGAGCTGGCCGGGCTCGACCAGCCTGGTGTAGAGCAGCTTCGGATTGAGGTTGCTGGCGATGGTCGCGGCGCGCAGCTCGCGACCGTCCGCCAATGCGACGCCGACCGCCTTGCCGCCTTCCACCAGCAGCTGCGCCACCTCGGCATCGGTTTCGATGGCAACGCCGCGCGCCTCGCACTCCTTGCGCATCGCCTGGGTGATGGCGCCCATGCCGCCGATGGCGTGGCCCCACGCGCCGGCCTTGCCGTTCACTTCGCCGAACACGTGGTGCAGCAGCACGTAGGCGCTGCCCGGCGTGTAGGGGCTGGCGAAATTGCCGACCACCGAATCCCAGCCCAGCGCGGCCTTCAGCGGCTCGCCCTCGAACCAGTCGTCCAGCAGCTCGCCGGCCGACTTGGTGAAAAGGTCCAGCAGGTCGCGGCGGCCGCGCATGTCCAGCGATTTCAGCTGCTTGCCCACCGCCACCGAGTTCAGCCAGTCGGCCAGCACGAAGCGGTCGCTCACGTTCGGCGGCGTGCGCCGCATCAGCTCGCGCAGCACCACCACGATGCGATCGAGCATCGCGTAGTACTCGGGCAGCCGCTGCGCATCGCGCGCCGACCACTTCGCCACCTCGGCGTTCGTGTGCTCGCCGCCGAGGCGGAAACTGCGCCCGTCCGGCAGCGGCAGGAAGTTGGCGTAGGGCCGTTCGACCACGCGCAGCCCGTGCTCATGCAGGCGCAGGTCGCGGATCACCGCCGGATTGAGCAGGCTGACCGTGTAGCTGGCCACGGAGTTGCGGAACCCGGGATGGAATTCCTCGGTCACCGCTGCGCCGCCGACCAGGTGGCGGCGCTCCAGCACCCGCACCTTCAGGCCGGCGCCGGCGAGATAGGCGGCGCAGACCAGGCCGTTGTGGCCACCGCCGATGATGAGGACATCGTCGTGTTGCTGGATTGGCATGGACATCGTCGCTGACGGGAAGAGCCCCGAT
>JANJSW010000350.1 GCA_024711415.1 Thermomonas sp.
GCGCATCGATGCGCACCGGCAGCACCGGCGCAGCGCAGGCGCGGGCGAAGCGCAGGAAGCCGCGCCGCCAGCGGCCATCGCGGATCCCGCGCGGGCCTAGGCGCGAGACTTCGCCGGCCGGGAACACGATCACGCATTCGCCGCGGGCCAGCGCCGCGCGCACCGCACGCAGGCTGTCCGGCGCCGGCCGCCCGCCGAGGATGCGCACCGGCAGCAGCAGCTCGCCCAGCCCGCCCAACGCGGACAGGAAGTCGTTGGCGACGATCCGCACGTCGCGCCGGACCTGCCCCACCAGGTCCAGCAGCGCCAGCGCGTCCAGCGCGCCGGAGGGATGGTTGGCGACGATCAGCAGCCGCCCCTGCGCGGGGATCCGCGCCCGGTCCGCCTCGCTGGCCACGTAGCCCGCGCCCAGGTGGCGCATCGCCGCGGCGACGAAGTCGAAGCCGCGCACATGCCGGTTGGCGGCGAGGAAGGCATCGATCTCGTCCAGCCGCGACCAGCGCGCGATGCCGCGCAGCAGCGGCCTGGCCAATACCGCCCGGCGGCCGCGGAACCAGTGCGGGAAACGCTGCTGCAGGCGGTGTTCGAGCTGGATCATCGCGGGCTGTACCGGCCGGGTTCGCCGACAGGCTGCGCGGCAACCGGGACAGCCGGGTTTCACGCCGGTTACCCGTTGGTGACGGCATGCTTAACGCGCGCTCAACACCGCGGACGGCGGAAACAGGGCAGGATGCACATCCAGCCGCGTCGCTGTATCATTCGCGCCCATCTTTCCATCCGAATACAAGGATATAAAGCGATGTCCAGCTATCTGTTCACCTCCGAATCGGTCTCCGAAGGCCATCCGGACAAGATCGCCGACCAGATTTCCGATGCGGTGCTGGACGCGATCCTGGCCCAGGACAAGCAGGCGCGCGTGGCCTGCGAGACGCTGGTGAAGACCGGCGCCGCCATCGTGGCCGGCGAGGTCACCACCAGCGCGTGGGTGGACATCGAGGCGCTGGCACGCAGCGTCATCAACGGCATCGGCTACGACAACTCCGACGTCGGCTTCGATGGCCACACCTGCGCCATCATCAACATGCTCGGCAAGCAGTCGCCCGACATCAACCAGGGCGTGGACCGCAAGAAGCCGGAAGACCAGGGCGCGGGCGACCAGGGCCTGATGTTCGGCTACGCCTGCAACGAGGCGCCCGAATTCATGCCCGCCCCGCTGTACTACAGCCACCGGCTGGTGGAACAGCAGGCCAAGGTGCGCAAGAGCGGCAAGCTGAAGTGGCTGCGCCCGGACGCCAAGTCGCAGGTCACCCTGCGCTACGACGGCAACACCGTGCTGGGCCTCGACGCAGTGGTGCTGTCCACCCAGCATGACCCCGACATCAAGCAGAAGGACCTGATCGAGGCGGTGCGCACGCACATCCTCGCCCCGGTGCTGCAGAAGAAGTGGCTGGAGGCGCTGCCGAAGAACAAGGTGCACATCAACCCGACCGGCAAGTTCGTGATCGGCGGCCCGGTGGGTGATTGCGGCCTGACCGGCCGCAAGATCATCGTCGACACCTACGGCGGCATGGCCCGCCACGGTGGCGGCGCGTTCTCCGGCAAGGACCCCTCCAAGGTGGACCGCTCGGCCGCCTACGCCGCGCGCTCCGTGGCCAAGAACATCGTCGCCGCCGGCCTGGCCGACAAGTGCGAAGTGCAGGTCTCGTACGCCATCGGCGTGGCCGAGCCGACCTCGATCTCGGTCACCACCTTCGGCACCGGCAAGATCCCGGACGAGCAGATCGAGAAGCTGATCCGCAAGCACTTCGACCTGCGCCCGTACGGCATCGTGAAGATGCTCGACCTGATCCACCCGATCTACCAGGACACCGTGGCCTATGGCCACTTCGGCCGCAAGCCGAAGGAAGTGTCGTACGTGGACGGCGCGGGCAAGAAGCAGACGGCGACCGCCTTCTCGTGGGAGAAGACGGACAAGGCCGAGGAACTGCGCAAGGCGGCGAAGCTGAAGTAAGCCGCACTTCGCAAGGCGATACGCGAACGGGCCGCAGCGATGCGGCCCGTTTCCGTTGGCGAAGCCGGGATCGGGAAGACCCGGTGGTGCGTCGCTTACGCTGCCCCGGCAAGGGCGGCGGTTCGATTGCTGTCGCTCAGTTCGACCAGGCCCTCCCGGAGCGACACCTCCAGGTCCTGCGACAGGATCCGGTCCAGCGCGCCGATGTCCTTGATCCTGTCGATGCAGACCCAGCAATCCCGCGACTTGCGCTTGCCCAGATACAGGGCGGCATCCGCCAGCTGCACCAACTGCTGCCAGGTGATTTCCGCCGGCTTGCCGCCTTCCCGTCGCGGATAGGCCGCCACGCCGATGGTGCAGGTCACGTCCAGTGACGCACCGCCCGGAATGACGAAGGGATCGCTGGACACCGCCGCCCTGATGCGGTCGCCGATCCGGTGCGGCTCGCCGGCATGGGCCACGCGCGCCACCAGCAGGAATTCCTCGCCGCCCCAGCGCACCAGCATGTCGGTGTCGCGGATGGCGCCCTTGACCCGGCGCGCGAACTCCACCAGCACCCGGTCGCCCGCCTCGTGGCCAAGCCTGTCGTTGATCCGCTTGAAATGGTCGATGTCGAACAGGCAGAACGCGATCGAATGCGCGTCGCCTTCCTGTCCGGCCCGCTTGACCAGGCCGATCTCGCGCCCGATGTCGTGCTCGAAGTAGCGCCGGTTGTGCAGTCCGGTCAGCCCGTCCTCCAGGCTCATCGACTGGAACTGGCGGGCAAGCCTCCGGTTGTGCCGCAGGCGCAGCACGATCACCAGCAGCACCAGCAGCAGGATGGCGACCGCTGCCGCCGCCAGCAGGCGCTGGGTGGCCAGCTTGTCCTGTTCGGCGCGCTTCAGCGCCTGTTCCTTCTCCAGCAGCTGGCCCACCAGCTTCGACTCGAGCTCCAGGCGGCTGAGTTCGGCGCGCGAGGCCCCGCGCATGGCGCTTTGCTTGAGCTGCGGTTCCAGCGTCTGCACGAACAGCCGGTGCAGGCCATCCAGCCCCACCAGTCTCCAGTCAGGATGGGGAAGGATGGCGAGACGCTTGTAGAGGTCAAGACTGACCTCCAGCGGCGTCTGCGGCGACAGGTCGCGGCACGGCGCCAGCTTTGCCTGCCCGTCCAGCTTGAACTGCACCAGCTGCTGGTAGCAAGTCAGGTAGGCGGTATCCGTCTCCGCACTGGCGGGGGCTTCGCGGGATTGCCGCAGCCACTCGCGCGCCTGCGCCGTGCGCCCCAGTTCCACCGCCGACAGCGCGGAGAACACTAGCGCGCCCTGCCGGAACTCCGCCTGCCGCGGGTCCATTTCGCCGAACCAGCGCAATGCCCTGGCGTAGTCCTGCAGGTGCAGGGCATGGGCCACGCCGGCGTTGAACTGGGTCAGGGTGATGACACTGTCGAAGTAGTCGGCATCCCCGGGGTATTGCTTCCTCATTGCGCGGAATCGCGCGATTGCGTCTTCCTGCAGCGCAATACCCTTGCTGACGTATTCGCGGTCGCCATGCACCACGTACAGGGTGGCGGTATTCAAGGTCACATCGATCAGCGTCTCCGGCAGCGCCTTCTCGGCCAGCTTCAGGGCCTGTTCGTACGACTGGAACGCGGCGGCGATGTCCCCCAGCTCGGATTGCGCCCACGCCGCCGCCGACAGCGCCTTGGTGGCAAGGTCGATGTCGCCTGCCTTGATGGCATCGGCGTGGATCTCCAGCAGCGCATCGACCTGGCGCTTGCGGTCACCGTCGCCGGCGGACGCGCAGGCAAGGCGATAGCGCAGGTCGAAGGCGGCCGGCGCTACTTGCCGGCAATCCGCCAGGGTCCCGGCGCTGTTGCCGTGGAAGTACTGCTGCATCGCGCGCTCCGACACCAGCTGGTAGCGACGCACGGGATCGCTGGTGCTGGCGAGTTGACGCTCCAGCCATTCGATCCGCTGCGGATAGGTCATCCTGGCGAATTCGGCCGGAATCTTCGGCTGCGCATCGAGCGCCTTCGCCGTGATCGCCTCGTCGGCCGCCCTCACGGGCAGCGCGAGCATCAATGCGATACATGCGGTGGACGTCCAGTGCATGGCCGGATCATCAGCAGGAAGTGCCTGCGGCCAGTCTGGCGGGTGGGCCAAGGACACGCAAGCAACGCATCCTGCTCACCCTGCTGGCCGCGTAAAATGCCCGCATGCCCCTCCTCCAATTCCAGAACGTCGACTTCAGCGTCGGCGGCCCGCTGCTGCTCGAACAGGTCAACCTGACCATCGAACCCGGCGAACGCGTCTGCATCGTCGGCCGCAACGGCGCCGGCAAATCCACCCTGATGCGGCTGATGGCCGGCGACATCAAACCCGACGACGGCGAGCTGCGCGTGCAGGGCGGCGTGGTGGTCGCGAGGATGGCGCAGGAAGTGCCGCAGGACACCCACGGCAGCGTATTCGACGTGGTGGCCGAGGGGCTGGGCGACCTGGGCGCGCTGCTGGCACGCTTCCACCACGCCGTGCACGACGGCGACATGGATGCGATGGCCGACGCGCAGGCGCAGATCGAAGCGCAGCACGGCTGGGATCTGGACCGCCGCGTGCAGCAGGTGCTGGAGCGGCTGGAACTGCCGGAGGACGCGGATTTCGCCGCGCTTTCCGGCGGCATGAAGCGAAGGGTGCTGCTGGCGCAGGCGCTGGTGCGCGCGCCCGACATCCTGCTGCTGGACGAGCCCACCAACCACCTCGACATCGAGGCGATCGACTGGCTGGAAAGCTTCCTCAAGGCGTTTTCCGGCAGCATCGTCTTCGTCACCCACGACCGCAGCTTCCTGCGCGCGCTGGCCACCCGCATCGTCGAGATCGACCGCGGCCAGGTGACCAGCTGGCCGGGCGACTACGACAACTACCTGCGCCGCCGCGAGGAACGCCTGCACGCCGAGGCGCAGGAAAACGCGCGCTTCGACAAGCTGCTGGCGCAGGAGGAAGTGTGGATCCGCCAGGTCATCAAGGCCCGCCGCACCCGCAACGAAGGCCGGGTGACCGCGCTCAAGGCCATGCGGCGCGAGCGCGCCGCGCGCCGCGAAGTCACCGGCAAGGTGAAGATGGAAGCCGCCAGCGCGCAGGCCTCCGGCAAGAAGGTCATCGAGATGACCGGGGTGTCGCAGGCGTTCGGCGACAGGGTCATCCTGCGCGACGCCTCGACCACGATCCTGCGCGGCGACAAGGTCGGCATCATCGGCCCCAACGGCTCCGGCAAATCGACCCTGCTGAAGATCCTGCTGGGGGAACTCAAGTCGGATGCCGGCAACGTGGCGATGGGCACCAACCTGCAGATCGCCTATTTCGACCAGCACCGCAGCCAGCTGGACGAGACCCGCAGCGCGCTGGAAAACGTGGCCGGCGGGCGCGACTTCGTGGAGATCAACGGCAGCCGCAAGCACATCATCGGCTACCTGCAGGAGTTCCTGTTCTCGCCGGAACGCGCGCGCGCGCCGATCACCCGCCTGTCCGGCGGCGAACGCAACCGCCTGCTGCTGGCCCGGCTGTTCGCGCAGCCGTCCAACCTGCTGGTGATGGACGAACCCACCAACGACCTCGACGTGGAAACGCTCGAGCTGCTGGAGGAGCTGCTGCTGGACTACCAGGGCACCCTGCTGCTGGTCAGCCACGACCGCGATTTCCTCGACAACGTGGTGACCAGCACGCTGGCGCTGGAAGGCGACGGCCGGCTGGGCGACTACGTCGGCGGCTACAGCGACTGGCTGCGGCAAAGACCCGCGGCGCAGACGCAGGCATCGGTCGCGGCTTCACCTGCGGTGCCGGCAACGCCAGTCGCACCAGCGCCAGTGCCAGTGCCAGCGAAGAAGAAGCTCAGCTACAAGGACCAGCGCGAGCTGGAACTGCTGCCCGCGAAGATCGAACAGCTGGAAACCGACATCGCCGCGCGCAGCGCCGCGATGCAGGATGCCGCTTTCTACAAACAGGACGCTGCCGCCCAGCAGCGCGCGAATGCGGAACTGGCCGCTCGGCAGGCCGAGCTGGACGCCGCCTACGCACGTTGGGAAGCGTTGGACGGCTGAGCCGTCAGCCGCAGTTGCCGTCCACGTTGCAGGCCGCGCCGCTTGCGATGGCCGTCATCGGTTCGGCCGCCAACATCGCGATCTGCGCGCCCAGCAGCAGATCCTCCACCTGCCCGAAGTGGTGCTGGCGCAGGCGGCCGGCACGGTCGATCAGCAGCAGCGTGGGGGTGCCGCGCATGCCGTAGGCGGCCATGGTGCGCGGGATCGG
>JANJSW010000055.1 GCA_024711415.1 Thermomonas sp.
TCGGCATGGCCACCGACGTGCCGCCGCACAACCTCAATGAGGTGGTCAGCGCCTGCGTGCGCCTGCTGGACGACCCGGACGCGACCACGCGCGACCTGTGCGAGCACGTCCTGGGCCCGGACTATCCGACCACTGCGGAGATCATCACCCCGCGCGCCGACCTGCTGCAGATGTACGAGACCGGCCTGGGCAGCGTGCGCGCCCGCGCCGTGTACGAGAAGGATGGCAACAACATCGTCGTCACCGCGCTGCCGTACCAGGCCTCGCCGGGCAAGGTGATCGAACAGATCGCCGCGCAGATGCGGGCGAAGAAGCTGCCGTGGCTGGAGGACCTGCGCGACGAGTCCGACCACGCCAACCCCACCCGCATCGTGCTGGTCACGCGCAGCAACCGCGTGGACACCGACCAGCTGATGGGCCACCTGTTCGCCACCACCGACCTGGAAAAGAGCTTCCGGGTCAACATGAACGTGATCGGGCTGGACGGCCGCCCGCAGGTGAAGAACCTGAAGCAGCTGCTGTCGGAATGGCTGGTGTTCCGCCAGACCACCGTCACCCGCCGGTTGAAGCACCGGCTGGACAAGGTCGAGCGCCGCCTGCACCTGTTGGAGGGCCTGCTGGTGGCCTTCCTCAACCTGGACGAAGTCATCCGCATCATCCGCACCGAGGACGAGCCGAAGGCAGTGCTGATGGCACGCTTCCAGCTGTCCGAGGACCAGGCCGACTACATCCTCGACACCAGGCTCAAGCAGCTGGCGCGGCTGGAGGAAATGAAGATCCGCGGCGAGCAGGACGAGCTGGCCGCCGAGCGCGAGAAGCTGCTGGCCACGCTGGACAGCAAGGCCAGGCTGAAGAAGCTGATCAAGGACGAACTTCTGGCCGATGCCAAGAAGTTCGGCGATGCCCGCCGCAGCCCGCTGGTGGCGCGCCAGGCCGCGCAGGCGCTGGACGAGACCGAACTGGTGGCCAGCGAGCCGATGACCGTGGTGGTCAGCGAAAAGGGCTGGGTGCGCGCGGCCAAGGGCCATGACATCGACGCGGCCGGGCTGTCCTACCGCGAAGGCGACCGCCTGCTGGCGGCGGTGCGCTCGCGCAGCACCCAGCAGGTGGCCTTCCTCGATTCCACCGGCCGCAGCTATTCAACCTCAGTGCACACCCTGCCCAGCGCGCGCGGCAACGGCGAACCCCTGACCGGGCGCTTCTCGCCGGCGCCGGGCGCCAGCTTCGAGGCGCTGGCCAGCGGCGGCAACGACGACCGGCTGGTGATCGCTTCCAGCCACGGCTACGGCTTCGTCACCCGCTTCGAGAACCTCACCAGCCGCAACAAGGCCGGCAAGGCGCTGCTGTCCCTGTCCGAGGGCGGCCATGTGCTGCAGCCGGCGACCGTGGCCAGCGTCGAGGCCGACCGCATCGTGGCGGTGACCAGCGCCGGCCACGTGCTGGCCTTCCCGGTGGCCGAGCTGCCCGAGCTGGACAAGGGCAAAGGCAATAAGATCATCGAGATCCCGAAGGCCAAGCGCGGCACCGAAAAGGTGGTGGCGATCGCGGTGGTGCCGGAGGGCGGCAAGCTGCTGGTGCAGTCCGGCGCGCGCACCATGACCCTGGCCTTCCGCGAACTCGACTCCTACCTCGGCGCCCGCGGCTCACGCGGCGGCCTGCTGCCGCGCGGCTGGCAGAAGGTGGATGGGTTGACCGTAGAAACCTGAACACTGCATCGACGGCGAGACCGCCGGGCGTTTCGCGCAGCGGCATTCCAGCCGCGTAGCGAAATGACCGGCGGTAGGCGCCGTCGAGCGAGGAGACACAAATGCACCCGGACTTCTGGCACCAGCGCTGGCAGCAGAACCAGATCGGCTTCCACCAGGACACCCCCACCCCGCTGCTGCAGAAGCACTGGCCGACGCTGGGCGTGCCGGCCGATGCCCGCGTGTTCGTGCCGCTGTGCGGAAAATCGCTGGACATGGCGTGGCTGGCAGCGCAGGGGCACCGGGTGCTCGGGGTGGAGTTGTCGCGGCTGGCCATCGAGCAGTTCTTCGCCGAGCACGGCCTGCAGCCCAGCATCGAGGACAGCCGCTACGGCACACGTTTCCGTGCCGGCGACATCGAGATCATCTGCGGCGACGCCTTCGGCCTGGATGCGGAGCTCCTGGCCAGCTGCGCCGCCGTGTTCGACCGCGCCGCGCTGATCGCGCTGCCGCCGGCGCTGCGCCAGCGCTACGCGGGCGAACTGCAGTCCCGCTTGCCCGCGGGCTGCCGCGGCCTGCTGATCACGCTGGAGTATCCGCAGGCCGAGCGCGATGGCCCGCCATTCGCCGTGCCGGAAGCGGAAGTGCGGGAGCTGTACGCCGACGCATGGCGCGTCGAACTGCTCGAACGGCGCCCGATCCCGGCCGACCATCCGGGTTTCGTGAATGGGGTTTCCACGCTGCACACCGCCGTTTTCGCGCTGAAGCGCCGATGAAAGCCGGCGGCGCGGGTTGATCCGGATCAATTCGCATCCCTGCCAATCTGCCCTAAGCTGCGTCCATGCACTCCCAGCACATCGCCTTCGATGCCGGCCTGTTGCGCCGCTATGACCGGCCCGGTCCCCGGTACACGTCGTACCCGACCGCGCCGCAATTCTCCGCGGACTTCGGCGAGGCCCAGCTGCGCGAGGTCGTCCAGGCCAGCAACGAGGAGCCGATCCCGCGCCGGCTGTCGCTGTACGTGCACGTGCCGTTCTGCTTCAGCCCCTGCTTCTACTGCGGCTGCAACCGCATCATCACCCGCGACCTGGCCCGCGGCGAGGCCTATCTGGCGCGCCTGCACCGCGAGATCGCGCTGGTCGCGCCGATGTTCGACCGCGACCGAGAGGTCATCCAGCTGCATTTCGGCGGCGGCACCCCGAACTTCCTCACCCCGCAGCAGCTGGGCGACGTGGTGGATGCGCTGCGCCGGCAGTTCCATTTCGCCGAGGCCGGCGACCGCGACATCTCCATCGAGATCGACCCGCGCTTCTGCGAACCCGGCTGGCTGCCGGAACTGGCGAAGATCGGCTTCAACCGCGCCAGCCTGGGCGTGCAGGACTTCGACCCGAAGGTGCAGGAGGCGGTCAACCGCATCCAGAGCGTGGAGGAAACCCGCGCGGTGGTGGACGCCAGCCGCAAGGCGGGCCTGCGCTCGGTCAACATCGACCTGATCTACGGCCTGCCCGGGCAGAACCTGGAAGGCTTCGGCAAGACGCTGGACATCGTCACCGAGATCCGCCCGGACCGGCTGGCGGTGTACAGCTACGCGCACATGCCGCATCTGTTCAAGCCGCAGAAGCAGATCGACGAGAAGCTGCTGCTGAGCGGCGAAGAAAAGCTGGCGCTGCTGCAGCTGGCGGTGGAAAAGCTCAGCGCCGCCGGCTACGTCTACGTCGGCATGGACCATTTCGCCCTGCCCGACGACGACCTGGCACAGGCGCAGGCGCGCGGTGGCCTGCATCGCAACTTCATGGGCTACACCACCCACGCCGACAGCGACCTGGTCGGCCTGGGCGTGTCCGCGATCAGCCATATCGGCAACAGCTTCAGCCAGAACCCGCGCGACCTGCCTTCGTGGGAAGCGGCGATCGACGCCGGCCGCCTGCCGGTGTTCCGCGGCATGCGCCTGAGCGAGGACGACGAACTGCGCGCCGATCTGATCCAGTCGCTGATGTGCCAGGGCGAGATCCCGATGGCCGCGCTGGAGCGCCGCTACGGCATCCGCTTCGAGGAGTATTTCGGCGAGGAAATGCAGCGCCTGCAGCCGCTGGCGGAAGACGGCCTGGTGCGGCTCCTGCCCGGCCGCATCGAAGCCACCTCGCAAGGACGGCTGCTATTGCGTAACATTGCCATGTGCTTCGACCGATACTTGGCCCCGCCCGAACCCGACGCCCGGCCGCGCTTCTCCCGCGCGATCTGACCCGTTTCCGCGATTCCGACGCCGGCAGCGCCCCGGCGCGCTGCCTGAGCGGGTGCCCGCGATGAGCAATCTGCCGTTCCCGCGGCTGGGTCCGCAGATCCTGTCCGACGATGGCGACGAGCTGCAGTTCTGCACCACCTGCGCGTTCTCGCACGCCTGCCTGTCGCAGGGCATGGACAAGAGCGCGCTGAAGGAACTGCACGTGCTGGTCGAGCACATCGGCCCCTTCCACGCCGGCGACTACCTGTTCCGCGAAGGCGACCCGTTCGAAGCCATCGCCGCGGTGCGCGCCGGCAGCGTCAAGACCTGCGTCACCGACCGCGAAGGGCACGAGCACGTCCTCGGCTTCCACTTCCCCGGCGAGGTCATCGGCCTGAACGCGATCGACGGCCATCGTTATCCGTGCGACGCGATCGCGCTGGACACGGTGATGCTGTGCAGGTTCTCGTTCCCGAAGATCTCGGTGCTGGCCACCCGCGTGCCCGGCGTGCAGCGCGAGCTGTTCCGCCTGCTCAGCCGCGACATCGGCCGCGCCGCCCTGCTGGCCGGCGACTG
>JANJSW010000351.1 GCA_024711415.1 Thermomonas sp.
GCCTATTTCACCAATGCCCTCGACACCACCACCGATGGCGTCGACGTGGTCGGCAGCTATACCCTGCCGTTGGCGGCCAGCAGCCTGACCTTCACCGCCAGCTACAGCTACAACAGCACCGAGATCACGCGCATTGCGCCCAGCCCGGCGGTGTTCGCCAGCCTCGGCATCACCACGCCGATGATCGGACGCGATGAAATCGGCCGGATCGAGGAGAGTTTCCCCAGCGACAAGGCGATCCTCGGGGCCAACTGGCAGTCCGACCGGTGGAGCGCCAGCCTCAACGTCACCCGCTACGGCGACTTCACCTCGCGCAGCGCCGCCGGCGCGGCCCGCGACCAGCACTACGGGGCGCAGCGGGTCGCGGATCTCTCGGCCAGCTTCCGTCCCGATGCGCACTGGACCTTCACCGTCGGCGCGGACAACGTCAGCGACAGCTATCCGGACCGCCACGTCCACGACAGCAACTCGCTGTGGGGCATGTTCCCCTACAGCAACTACTCGCCCGCCGGCTTCAACGGCAGCTACCTGTACGGCCGCGTCTCCTTCCAGTGGTGAGGTGAACCGCGCGTTCAGTTACACCCCGACGCCCCGGACATCCGGGGCGTTTTTGCCTGTGGCCGTGCAATGTCGCGTGCGATGATCGAGGCATCGACACTTCGGAGCCCCCATGCAGCACCACACCTCGCTCATCGCCATGCTCGTGTTCGGCTTCGTGCTCGCCTTCGGGCTGGGCGCATTGGCCAACCGCCTGCGGCTGTCGCCGCTGGTGGGTTACCTGCTGGCGGGGGTGTTGGCCGGGCCGTTCACGCCCGGCTTCGTGGGTGATCCGGAGCTGGCACCGCAGCTGGCGGAGATCGGCGTGATCCTGCTGATGTTCGGGGTGGGCCTGCACTTCTCGCTGCGCGACCTGATGTCAGTGAAGAACATCGCCATCCCCGGCGCGGTGGGACAGATCGCGATGGCCACCCTGCTGGGCTGGGGCCTGGCCGAGCTGATGGGCTGGAGCCATGTCCAGGGCGTGATCTTCGGCTTCTCGCTGGCCACCGCCAGCACCGTGGTGCTGCTGCGGGCGATGGAGGAACGGCGGCTGCTGGACACCCGCCGCGGCAAGATCGCGGTGGGCTGGCTGATCGTGGAAGACCTGGCCTGCGTGATCGCGCTGGTGCTGATCCCGGCGCTGGCCGGCGCGCTGGGCAGCGGCGAGGAAGTGGGCGCCGGCGACGTCATCAAGGCGCTGGCGATCACCTTCGGCAAGGTCGCAGCGTTCGTCGCGTTCATGCTGATCGTGGGCCGGCGGGCGATTCCGTGGGTGCTGGAGCGGATCGCCGGCACCGGCTCGCGCGAGCTGTTCACGCTGGCGGTGCTGTCGATCGCGATGGGCGTGGCGTTCGGCTCGGCCGAACTGTTCGGGGTCAGCTTCGCGCTGGGTGCGTTCTTCGCCGGCATGCTGCTCAACGAGTCCGAGTTCAGCCACCAGGCCGCGCAGGATTCGCTACCGATGCGCGACGCCTTCGCGGTGCTGTTCTTCGTGTCGGTGGGCATGCTGTTCGACCCGCATATCCTGGTCGAGCATCCGCTGCAGGTGCTGGCGACCACGCTCATCATCGTGTTCGGTAAGTCGATCGCCGCCTACGCCATCGTGCGCGCGTTCGGGCATCCCAACGCCACCGCGCTGACCATTTCCACCAGCCTGGCGCAGATCGGCGAATTCGCCTTCATCATCGCCGGGCTGGGCCTGTCGCTGAAGATCCTACCGAAGGACGGCCACGACCTGGTGCTGGCCGGCGCGCTGATCACCATCATGCTCAACCCGCTGTTGTTCATGGTGCTGGACCGTTGGCAGCTGCGGGAGGACGCGCGCGTCCTCGCCAATACGCCGCCGGAGCCGGACGTGGTGCCGCTGGACATCGGCGGCCACGCGATCGTGGTCGGCTACGGCCGCGTCGGCAGCCAGCTGGCCCAGCTGCTGAAGGAGCGCGGCGTCCCGGTGGTGGTGGTGGAGGACGACGCCGACCGGGTGGTGCAGGCCCGCGCCAGCGGGTTCCCCACCGTCCGCGGCAACGTCGCCAACCGGCGGGTGATGCAGGAGGCCGCCCCGGAGCGCGCCAACCTGGCGATCTTCGCGATGCCGCAGGCGCTGGAGGCCGGCGAGGCCATCGAGCGGCTGAAGGCGATCAACCCCGCGCTTAGCGTGCTGGCCCGCGCACACAGCGAAACCCAGGTCAAGCACCTGCTGGAACACGGCGCGGACGCGGCGGTGCTGGCCGAGCGGGAACTGGCCTATTCGCTGACCGAGATGGTGATGGCCACGCCACCGTATCGCGGCCTGCGCGCGCAGGCGGCAACGCGGCCCGGCTGAACCGGGTCAGCCGTTGCCGGCCAGCGGGGACGACGCTTCCGGCATTGCCGGCGCGGTGCGCGCCGGCGCTTCGCGCTGCTGCATCCAGCGCAGGCCATCCAGCAGCGGCATCGGTTTGGCGTACAGGTAACCCTGGCCCCAGTGCACGCCCAGCCGGTGCAGGCAGTCGGCGGTTTCGGCGTCTTCCACGTACTCGGCCACCACGTCCGCGCCACAGGCGCGCGCCACCGCCACCGACGCCTGCACCATCGCGTAGTCGCGGGGGTCGCGGGTGATGTTGCGCACGAACGACCCGTCGATCTTGATGACGTTGACCGGCATGTCCTTCAGGCGGGCAAAGCTCTGCATGCCCACCCCGAAGTCGTCGATGGCGATGCGGCACCCGCGCGCGCGCAGTTCATCAAGCAGCCGCTCGGCCTGTTCCGCGCTGAACACCGCCACCGTTTCGCTGATTTCGAAACACAGCCGCGACAACGGCAGCGGCGCCTGCGCCAGCAGCGTGAACAGGTGTTGGCGGAAACTGGCCGAGGCCAGGCTCTGGCCGGTCAGGTTGACCGAGAGGCTGGCGCAGGCGTTCGCCAGCTCCGGCACCTCGCGCAGCTGTTCGAACAGCGCGGCGATCACCGCCAGGTCCAGTTCCGGCCCGCGCCGCGCCGCCTCCAGCGCCGGCAGGAACTGCCCCGGCGCGAGCAGCGCGCCATGCTCGTCGCGCAACCGGCACAGCACCTCGCCAACGATGCGGCCGTCGCGCAGGGCCGGATGACGCAGCGGCAGCACCGGCTGGAAGAACAGCACCAGGCCATCGCGCCGACGCAGCCGTGAAAGCGCTTCACTGGCGCCGTGCATGCGTTCCTGCGCCTGGTTCGGCGCCGAGTGGCCGACGGGCGCGTGCAGCGGCTCCACCTCGTTGTTGCCGCGGGCTTCGAACGCCAGGCTGGAGGCCTGCTGCAGCGCCGCATCCAGGTCCAGCCCGGTGTCGCCGCCGAAGCGCGCCACGCCCAGGTAGGGCAGCAGCCGCACCTGCCGGCCGGCGGCGACAAAGCCGGGCTGTTCCAGGCCGTGCAGCAGCCCCGCCCAGTCCACGCCGCCGCTGCCCGCGGCCAGCAGCGCGAACTGGCCGTTGCCGAGGTAGCACGGATCCACGCCGCCCTCGGTCAGCCGAGCCGCCACTGCGGTCATCACCGACGACTGCGCGCCCAGCCCGTACCCCACCGCCAGCACATCGACCTGGTCCAGCAACAGGCAACCCAGTTCGCGTTCGTGCCGGGTCTGCGCGGCCTGGTGGCGCAGCGCGTGCAGGTTGGGCAGGCCGGTCAGCGAATCATGCAGGGCCTGGTCGGCCAGCTTCGCCGCCAGGTCGGTGCGGTCACGATTGGCGACCAGGTAATACAGCATCGCCATCAGCACGACGCCCAGCTCCAGCGCCAGGTGCAGCAGGTTGACGAATCCAAGCGGCGTGTTGCCCAGTTCGGCGGTCCGGCCCAGCGCGAACACCATCGACAGCAGCGCCAGCGACAGCAGCGGCAGGGCGTGCGCCAGCTGCAGGTGCAGCATGCACCAGGCCACCACCGCCAGCACCGCGATCCGGTAGTCGCTGAACACGACACCGCCGTCGCCTGGTGCCGCCAGCCCGTGGCGCACGCGCAGGGCCAGCGCCAGGCTCCCCAGCAGCCCTAACCCCAGCAGCGCCAGCCACCGCCCACGCGAGCCGTCCGCCACCAGCGGCGCCCGCTTGCGCTCGGTCCAGGCGATCACCAATGGCAGGGTAACCACCACCACGCCGAAATACTTGGCAAAGACGGTCTGGATCACCGCGCTGAGCCGGCTGTCGGCGCTCAGCGGCAGGTTGCTCAGCAGCACCATCAGCGCATGCCCGAGCGGGTACAGCAGCAGCCCGAAGGCGACGAAACGCAGCAGGTCGGCACGCCGCAGGGCCGGCGCTTCCGCCGGATGCGGCCATCCCATCCAGCGCGCGCACA
>JANJSW010000352.1 GCA_024711415.1 Thermomonas sp.
GACGGTGACCGTCAACACCACTGCCGCCGGCGGCAACGCTTCATTGTTGACGCTGGGCGACTGATCCGGCCCCGCACCCAGCAGATGATGGAAAACCCCGCCGCGGCGGGGTTTTCCATGTGCACTTGGCGCAACGGGGCATCCTGCAACGCGCAAAAAGAAGCCCCGCTTGCGCGGGGCTCCCGGTCTTGCGATGGCGCGGGCAATCAGAACTTGTAGTTGATCGAAGCACCCAGCACATCGCCATTCACGTCGTACTCGCCGGACAGCACGTTGGCGGTGGCGGTAGCGACGTGGATGGACGGCTGGTTGGTGAACAGATGCGTGTAGCCGAAATTGAACTCGGTCTTCTCCGACGGCGTCCAGCCCAGGCCGAACGACAGCCAGGTGCGCGACACATCAGGCACGCGCACGTCGCGGTGCTCGTCGCTGGTCGGGGTCTGGTCGTAGGCCATGCCGCCGCGCAGGGTGATGGTGTCGGATAGCTTGTACTCGGCACCGATCGAGGCGAAGGTGGTGTCCTCGTAGCCGAACACCAGCACGTTGTCGGGCTGGTTGGAGGCGAAATCCACCACCACCTTGTCGAACGATGACGCCCACGCGGTGCGGGAGACATCGCCCATCACCGTCCAGCGGTCGTTGACGCGGTGGGTCACGCTCAGGATGGCCGACGCCGGCAGGGTGACCGTGGCCTTGCCGCCGGTGTTGACGAACAGCCCGCGCGCCTGCGTCTGCAGCACGGTGGCGACGTTGCCCGGCACGTCGAAGGTGGCCTTGCCGTCGTTGATCTCGTGCTCGACCTTGGAGCGGTAGCTCAACGCGATGTTGGTGTCTTCGGTGACGCTGAAGGTGGCGCCCAGCACGTAGCCCCAGGCATTGTTCTGGCCTTCGATGGTGGCGAAGCCGTCGGCGCTGCCCGGATACAGGCCCAGCGCGGCGCTGGCACCCTTGGTGGCGCTGTAGGCGATGGTGCCGAAGTCGATCGCGTTGCTCAGTTCGATGGTCAGGTGCTCGGCGAACACGCCGATGCCGAACGACACGTACGGGTTGACGTCATAGGAGAACGCGGCGCCGAGGTCGACCGCCTTCAGGTCGGTCTTGACGCCGTGGTAGCGACCGGCCCAGGTGCGGTCGTATTCGGTCTTGAAGCCGAACGGCGCAGTCAGCGACATGCCGAAATGCATGTTGTCGTTCTCGCCGAACGGCAGGTGGAAGTAGGACGCCGGCACCCCGGCGATCATGCCCGCGTCACCACCGTTGCCGCCGCCGATCGGCGCACCGCTGGCGTACTTGGCGCTGTAGCCGTCCTCCAGCTTGGCGCTGAAGGAAATCGCGCTGATGTCGGCCTGGAACTGGCGGCCGTCGAGCAGGCGCATCGACGCCGGGTTGGTGGCGACCACCGAGGCATCGCCCCAGGCGCTGGTGGAACCGGCAAACGCGCGGCCCAGGCCCTTCGCGCTGTTTTCCTTGAGCTGGAATGCCGCGGCATCGGCCTGGCCCCAGGCCAGTGCACCGGCGATACCCACGGCCAGGGCGGTGATTCGGGCGATTTTGGAAGCGGTGTGCATGGTGGACGCTCTCTCCATAGGACGATTTGGGTTCATGGGTGCGCCTGCATCACCGGGATCGCCGATACGATCTTCACGATGCGCCGGGTGGATTCCGTCCCGACATACGACGCCGTATGTGACTATACCCCAACTCTTAACTGTCCAATAACATCCCGCATCGACCCTACCTATCGAGCCCCATGTTCGTCGGCATCCGCCCCCGCCAGCACCGCCTGATCCTGTGGGCCACCCCACTGCTGTTCGCCATCCTGTGGCTGAGCTACGTGGTGGCGGCACTGCGCGCGCAGCCCGGCAGTCTTGCCGCCGCGCTGGACTGGGGCGTGCTGACCGGCGGGCTGGACAGCATGGACGCGTGGCGGCGGGCGCTGGCCGACGGCAGCGTGCTGCGGCTGTTCTCCGGTCTGTTCCTGCACGCGGACTGGATCCACCTGCTGGGCAACCTGGTGTTCCTGCTGATCTTCGGGCTGCCGGCCGAACGCACCATGGGGGGCTGGCGCTTCCTGCTGCTGTTCCTGCTGGGTGGGGCGTTCTCCAACCTCGCCGCGGTCCTGGCGATCGGCGCGCCGGACCGGGTGGTGATCGGTGCCAGCGGCGCGGTGTCGGCGCTGATCGGCGCCTATCTGGCGCTGTTCCCCGGCGCACGCCTGGGCGTGGTGCTGCCGCTGGGGCTGTTCCTGCAGTTCGTGCGGGTGCCGGCGTTCCTGCTGATCGGCATGTGGGTGCTGCTGCAGGTGGGCTTTGCCTACAGCGGCCCGGCGTTCGGCGCGGTGGCCTGGCCGGCGCACATCGCCGGTTTCGTGTTCGGCGTGCTGTTTGCCCTGCTCACCCGTGCCGCGATTGCCCGGCGGCTGCGCCGCAGCCGCGGCTACTAGGCCCGCGCTTCGGCGCTACGGGGCGGGCTTCGGCGTCGCGGCCGGCTTCGCCGCCATCGCGATCCCGGCCATGCGCTTCAATTCGGCCAATGCGGCCTCGATCGGCTTGGCGCCGGGCAGCACTTCGCCGGCGTTGTCGCCCTCCATCGCGCCAGCCTCGGCGGCCAGGTGGCCCGGCAGCACGGCTTCGCTGACCGGGGCGAGACGCCGCTGTGCGCCTTCCGGATGCAGGACCACATCCGGCTGGATGCCCAGCGCCTGGATCGAATGCCCGCTGGGCGTGTAGTAGCGCGCGGTGGTGAGCTTGATCGAATCGCCGTTGTCCAGCGGCAGCAGGGTCTGCACGGAGCCCTTGCCGAAGGTGCGGCTGCCGACCACGCGCGCGCGCTTGTTGTCGTGCAGCGCCCCGGCCAGCACTTCGGCGGCGCTGGCCGAACCCGCATCCACCAGCACCACCAGCGGCGCACCGTGCAGGCGGTCGCCGGGAGTGGCATCGAAGCGGCTGTCGCCGATGGTTTCGCGCCCGCGCGTGCTGACGATGCCCCCGCTTTCCAGCAGCTCGTCGGCGATCTGCACGGCGCCGATCAGCAGCCCGCCCGGGTTGCTGCGCAGGTCCAGCAGCAGGCCGCGCAGCGGCGCGTCCTTCTGCAGCGCGTCCAGCTGCTTGTTGAAGTCGGCCGCGGTCGATGCCTGGAAGCTTGAGATGCGCAGGTAGCCCAGCCCCGGCTCGAGCATGCGCGAGCGCACGCTGGTGGTGCGGATGGTGTCGCGCACC
>JANJSW010000127.1 GCA_024711415.1 Thermomonas sp.
CGGCATCGAGTCGCGCGCGCGCTTCCGCGAGCTGCTGCGCGAATACGCCAGCGGCGTGCTGCACAAGCCGTTCAACACCGAGGCGCGGCTGCAGGCGGGGTTCGATCCCGAGGAACTGGAAAGCCTGCTGGCAGAGGCGGACTGATCCCCGATGCCGCGCCGTGGCGGCGGTTGCGGCACACTGGCCACCCGTCCTGCGCAGGCCCGCCATGAAGCCCGTCATCGCCGTCCTGTCGCTGTTGCTGGCGGCCTGCAGCGCGCCGCAGCCGTCCGACTCCATGCCTGCATCGGGCGCCAGCGCGGCCGGCCCTGTTGCGGCTGCCCCGGGGACGGCAGCGATGGGAAAGCGGGCGTCCGGCGACGCGGCTCCGCCGCTGCAGGTGTTCCGTGTGTTCGGCAACGAGCCGTTCTGGAACGCCGATGTCGAGGGCGACAGGCTGACCTACAGCACCCCGGATGATCCCGCCGGGCTGGTCCTGCAGGGGCGGCGTTGCGCCATCCCGGGTGGCGTGGAGATCGCGGGCAGCCACCACGGCCGCCCATTCGTGCTGACCGTCATCGAGGACGAGTGCAGCGACGGCATGTCCGGCGACAACTATCCCCTCGCGGCGAGATTCCGCTTCGGCGACATCGATTTCGGCGGTTGCGGCGAAGCGGCGAAGTGAGCCGCTACAGGCGGGCGAGATCGCATCCGTCCGCACTGACGCGCAGCACCGAGCCCTGTTCGTACCAGTCGCCCAGCACGATGCGGGTGCGGCCATGGCCTTCGTCGTGGATCGCCGGGCGATGGGTATGCCCGTGGATCATCCGACGGATGCCGAAGCGCTCGAACCACGCCTGCACGGTGGCCTGCGCGACGTCGCCGACGGTTTCCGCCATGCCCTTCGCCACCAGTTCGCCGTAGCGGGCCTGGCTGGCCGCGCGGGCCTGCGCGGCGAACGCCAGCCGCGCCGCCAGCGGCTGCGCAAGGAACTGCGCCTGCCACTGCGGATCGCGCGTCTGCGCGCGGAACTGCTGGTAGGCGGCATCGTCGGTGCACAGCAGGTCGCCGTGCAGCAGCAGGGTGGGCGTGCCGTACAGGTCGACCACGGTGGGGTCGTCCAGCAGGGTCATGCCGCAGCGCGCGGCGTAGGCATCGCCCAGCAGGAAATCGCGGTTGCCGCGGATGAAGTACGCCGGCACGCCGGCCTCGACCAGCGCGCGCAGGCGTTCGGCCACGAATGCGCCGGCCTCGGACGGGTCGTCGTCGCCCACCCAGGCCTCGAACAGGTCGCCGAGGATGTACAGCGCGTCGGCGCCGCGCGCCTCGCCGTCGAGGAAGCGGCCGAACAGCGCGGTGATCTCCGGGCGTTCCGGGTCGAGGTGCAGGTCGGAGACGAACAGGGTGCTCATGCGGAAATTGTAAGTCCCCCGCCATGACCGGGTGCGCGCTTGCGTTCGTCCGCTGCGGATCCGGGCATCAGGCGGTGAGGGAGGCCTGTGCCGAGCGTGTTCTTGCCCGGCACTTCTCCTTTCGGGGAATGGCGGAAGGACAAGCTAAAATGCGCGATTCCGCTCGATTCCTGCAGCCCCATGACCGTCCGCACCCGCTTCGCCCCGTCCCCCACCGGCTACCTGCACATTGGCGGCGCCCGCACTGCGCTGTATTGCTGGCTGGAAGCGCGCCGCAAGGGCGGGCAGTTCGTCCTGCGCATCGAGGACACCGACCGCGAGCGCAGCACCCAGGCGGCCATCGACGCCATCCTGCAGGCGATGGACTGGCTGGGCCTGGACTACGACGAGGGCCCGATCTACCAGACCCATCGCCTCGACCGCTACAAGGAAGTCGCCGAGCAGCTGGTCGCGTCCGGCCACGCCTATTACGCCTACGAATCGAAGGAAGAGCTCGAGGCGATGCGCGAAGCGCTGATCGCCGCGAACGAGAAGCCGCGCTACAACGGCGCCTATCGCGATGCCAATGCGGGCTGGCGCGACGATCCCAATCGCGTGATCCGCTTCCGCAATCCGCACGACGGCGTGGTGGCCTGGGACGACAAGGTGAAGGGGCGCATCGAGATCGCCAACAGCGAGCTGGACGACCTGGTGATCTTCCGCAGCGACGGCTACGCCACCTACAACTTCGCGGTGGTGGTGGACGACATCGACATGCGCATTACCGACGTCGTGCGCGGCGACGACCACGTCAACAACACCCCGCGCCAGATCAACATCTACCACGCGCTTGGCGCACCGGTGCCGCATTTCGCGCACTTGCCGATGATCCTCGACGAGCAGGGCGCCAAGCTGTCCAAGCGCACAGGCGCGGCCGACGTGATGCAGTACCGCGACGCCGGCTACCTGCCGCACGCGCTGCTGAACTATCTGGTGCGACTGGGCTGGTCGCATGGCGACCAGGAAGTCTTCAGCGTCGCGGAAATGCAGTCGCTGTTCGACCTGGCCGACGTCAACGCCAAGGCGGCGCGGCTGGACATGGCCAAGCTCGGTTGGCTCAACCAGCAGTACCTGAAGGCCGACGCTCCCGAAGCCGTCGCCAAGCACCTCGTCTGGCATCTGCAGCAGGCTGGTTACGACTTGAGCAAGGGTCCGAAGCCGGCCGACCTCGTGGTGGCGCTGCGCGAGCGCGCGCAAACGCTGAAGGAGATCGCGGAGAAATCGGCGGTGTGGTTCCTGCCGCTGACGGCCTACGACGAAGCCGCCGTCGCCAAGCACCTCAAGCCGGAAGCGCGCGGCCCGCTGAGCGACGTGCGCGCGCGCTTCGCGGCGCTGCCGGACTGGGATCCGGAGGCCATTCACGACGCAGTGAAAGCCAGCGCCGAAGCGCTGGCGCTGGGCATGGGCAAGATCGCGCAGCCGCTGCGGGTGACGATCACCGGCACCGCGGTCAGTCCCGACATCGGCTGGACCGTCTACCTGTGCGGGCGTGACGAAGCGCTGGCGCGGATCGACGCGGC
>JANJSW010000162.1 GCA_024711415.1 Thermomonas sp.
GCGCATCAACAGCTACCTGGCCAAGGCGATCCTGGCCGAACCGGTAGAGCGCAAGTTCCTGAAGGCGCTGAAGACCAAGGACATCGAGGCGCTGGACTTCGCCTCGCAGCTGGACGAGGGCGTGCGCGAAGGCTGGATCACCGCCGAGGAGCGCAAGCAGCTGGAAGAGCTGCACGCGATCACCCTGGATACCATCACGGTGGACGACTTCGACGCCCACGAACTGCGCGCGGCGAGCTATTACGACAACCGCACCGACGACGGCAGGCGCGCGGTCGCCTGAGTGCCCTTGCCGTCCCGGCCCGGTGCCGGGACGGCGACGCCCAGCAGCCATGACCGTCCTTTCTGCCTATAGGAATCTCGCCCGCTGGCCCGCGGGCCGCTGGCTGTTCTCGCGGCTGGTGTGCTGGAAGGCGCCGTACTTCTCCAGCATCGCGCCGCGGATTGAAGTGCTGGAACCGGGCCGCTGCATCGCCACCCTCAGGCACCGGCGCGCGGTGACCAACCACATCGGCACCGTGCATGCGATCGCGCTGTGCAATCTGGCCGAATTCACCGGCGGGCTGGCCTGCGACGCCAGCATCCCGGCGTCGATGCGCTGGATTCCCAAGGGCATGACCGTGGCCTACCTGAAGAAGGCGGTAGGCACGATGCGCGCCACCGCCACGCCGACGTTCCACCCGCGCGAAGCCGCCGAGGGCTACGAACTGCCGTTCGAGGTCGTGGTGGAGAATCCGGCGGGCGAAGCGGTGTTCAAGGCGACCATCGCGATGTGGATCTCGCCGAAGGGTTGAGCCGGGAGCCCGCTCAGCCGCCGTCTGGTGCGCGTGCGTCGGGCAGCTTCTTCGCCTCGGCCGAGACCCGCCACGCGCTGAAGGTGAATCCGCACGCCACCAGCAGGCCGACGCCGAACACCGCGGTGGAGCCGAATCCCGCCAGCAGCTTGTGCGCCCACACGAAGGTCAGGTCGCCGCCGCGATAGATCACCGTGTCGATCGCCGCGCCGGCCTTGTAGCGCCACTCGCGCGCCACCCGGGTGTAGATGGTTTCGCGCGCCGGCTTGCCCAGCGCGAACTCGCCGCTGCGGGTCATCACCTGCACCACCGCCACCAGCAGCGGCAGTGGCGATGCCGCCAGTGCGGCGTAGCCGAGCACGATGGCGAAACCCGGGATCAGCAGCGCCGGGGCGATGCCGAAGCGCGACAGCAGCGCGCGGGTGACGAACAACTGCACCAGCAGGGTCACCCCGTTCACCGCCAGGTCGATGCTGGCGTAGTAGGCGGTGGCCGCCTTCGGGTCGGGATAGAACTGGCGCACGATCGCCGCCTGCTCGTTGTACAGCAGCGTGCCCACCCCCACCCCCAGCACGCACAGCAGCGCCAGCCAGCGCAGCAGCGGCTCGCTGGCCACCAGTTTCAGGCCGGCCCATACCGCCCCGCCCATCGGCACCTCGCCACTGGCCAGCCGGCGGCTGGCCTCGCGCTGCACCGCGTAATGGCGCAGCCGCAGCAGGCAGACCACGCACAGTACCAGGAACGCCGCCGACACCAGCATCAGGTTGGCGATGCCCACCCGCTCCACCAGCGCCCGGGTCAGGATCGGGCCGAGGATCGCGCCCACGGTGCCGGCGGCGCCGATGTAGCCGTAGCTGCGACGCGCTTCGGCATCGCTGAAGACATCGGCCATGAAGCTCCAGAACACCGCCACCGCGAACAGGTTGAACACGGTGATCCACAGGAAGAACGCCATTCCGCGCCCGGGCATGCCGCTGTCGAAGGCGACGTAGAACAGCAGCAGGGTGGCGATGAAGAAGCCGTACACCGTCGGCAGGAACACCCGCCGCGGCCAGCGGCTGACCAGCCAGCCGTACATCGGCTGCAGCGCCAGCATGATCAGGAACGTGCAGGTGAACAGCACCTGCAGCTGCAGGTCCTTCAGCGCCACCCCGCGCTCGGCGAAGAACGCGATCATCGAGGGCGGGAACAGCGCGGCCACGTCGCTGGACGCGCCCATCGCCTCGCGCACCGGACGCAGCACGTAGTAGCCGGTGAGCAGGCAGAAGAAGTACAGGAACGACCACAGCAGCGGCGGCGAATCGCCGAGCGCGGCTTTGAAGCGACCGAAACTGCCGGCGACGGCGGGGCGTTGGGACATGGCGGCCGGAAGGCGGAACGGTGCGCAACGGTAACCGCTGCAGGCCCGTCCGCGCCACCCCGCCAAAGAGCATTTGCTCTAGGGACGGCGCATACGTTCGACTGGTCATCGCAGGGGGCGCACGTGTACGACTACATCATCATCGGCGCCGGTTCCGCCGGCTGCGTGCTGGCCAACCGCCTGAGCGAGGATCCGACGGTCAAGGTGCTGCTGCTGGAAGCCGGCGGCCGCGACTGGCATCCGTTCGTGCACATGCCCGCCGGCCTTGCCCGCATCGCCGGGCTGAAATCGATCAACTGGGACTACGCCACCGTGCCGCAGCCGCAGCTGGACGGGCGGGTGCTGTGGTGCCCGCGCGGCAAGCTGCTGGGCGGCTCCAGCTCGATCAACGCGATGTGCTACATCCGCGGCGTCGCCGCCGACTACGACGCCTGGGCAGCCGGCGGCGCCAGCGGCTGGCACTGGGACAACGTGCTGCCCTACTTCCGCAGGTCCGAAGGCAATGCCCGCGGCGGCAACGAATTCCACGGCGGCGACGGCCCACTCGGCGTGTCCGACCTGCGCCACGTCAACCCGCTGACCCGCGTCTTCGTCGAAGCCGGCCGGCAGGCCGGGCTGGGCCTCAACGACGACTTCAACGGCGCCCGGCAGGAAGGCGTGGGCCTGTACCAGGTCACCCAGCGCAACGGCGCGCGCTGCTCGGCGGCGGTGGCCTACCTCGATCCGGTGAAGGCGCGCCCGAACCTGACCGTCCGCACCCACGCAGAGGTCAGCCGGATCACCTTCGAGCGCGGTCGCGCCAACGGGGTGGTGTGTTCGATCAGGGGCCAGGGCTTCCATTTCGAAGCCGCACGCGAAGTGATCCTCAGCGGGGGGGCGATCAATTCGCCGCAGCTGCTGATGCTGTCCGGCATCGGCCCGGCCGATGAGCTGCGCCGGCTCGGCATCGAGGTGCTGCACGATGCACCGGGCGTCGGCGCCAACCTGCAGGACCACCTCGACGTCACCACCCTGCAGCACTGCACCCAGCCGATCAGCTACGACCGCGTCAGCGAGGTGAAGACCGCGCTGCAGTATTACCTCGGCGGCCACCGGGGCCCCGGCACCAGCAACGTGGCCGAAGGCGCTGGCTTCGTGCGCTCGCCGCTGGCGCAGGACGCGCGCGCCGACATCCAGCTGCACTTCATCCCGGCGATGATCGACGACCACGGCCGCAACCGCCTGCGCGGCGACGGCTACACCCTGCACGCCTGCTTCCTGCGCCCGCGCAGCCGCGGCAGCGTGCGGCTTGCCAGCAACCGCGCCGCCGACAAGCCGATCATCGACCCCAACTACCTCGGCGATGCGGAAGGTTTCGACCGCCGCATGCTGGTGGAATGCGCGAAGCTGTCGCTGGAAATCCTGGCGCAGAAGGCATTCGATCCCTATCGC
>JANJSW010000164.1 GCA_024711415.1 Thermomonas sp.
CGGCATGTGCACGCGGTGGTAGTCGCGCGGCGACAGGTACACGGTGGCGAAGCTGCCGTCGCGGAACGGCGCGGCATCGGCCTCGCTGCCCAGCAGCTCGGCGGCGGTGAAGCCCTGGCCCTTGGCCTGGAAGATGTGGCCCTCGACGATCGGCCCGCACTGGCTGATGTGGCCGTCGGCTGGCATCAGCAGGGCGCGCGGGTCGGCGTCGGGCGTGCGTGCGCCGGGCTTCAGCGCGCGGGTGAAGAAGGCGTTGAAGCTGGGATAGGCAGTGGGGTCAGGCTCCGCCGCTTCCGACAGGTCCACGCCGAACCGGCGGGTGACGGTGTCGATCAGCCACTGCTTGAGCCCGCGGTTCTTGGAATAGGCCAGCCGCCGCGCCAGCGATGACAGCAGGCGGTGCGGCAGGACGTAGGTGAGGGCGGTGATCGGGCTCATCGGGCGGCCTTGGTCAGCATTTCAAGGTCGGCGGCAATGCCTTTCACGTCGAACGGCGGCTGGGTCACGCCGGCCATGCGCGCCTGCGGGTCCAGCAGCACCAGCGCGGCGCTGTGGTCGATGCTGTAGTCGGCCGGGTCGCCACTGGCGCCGGGCACCTTCATGAACACCAGCGACAGCGAGCGGGCGAACGCCTCCAGCTGCGGCAGCGGCGCGGTGGCGGCCAGCGAGTCGGGGTGGAAGGCGCGGGCGTACTGGGCCACCAGCTGCGGGGTGTCGCGCTCCGGATCGGCCGAAACGAACAGCACGCGCGGGCGGATGTCCGCGGGCAGCGCCGCCCATTGCTTCTGCGCCCCGGCCAGTTCCGCCAGGGTGGTGGGGCAGACGTCCGGGCAGTGGGTGAAGCCCAGGAACACCACCGTCCAGTGGCCTTTCAGCGCCGCCTTATCCAGCACCTTGCCCCCGTCCTGCTGCAGCGCGAACGCCGGCAGCTCGCGCGGGGTG
The DNA here is from genome assembly GCA_024711415.1 of Thermomonas sp. Lineage (GTDB taxonomy): Bacteria > Pseudomonadota > Gammaproteobacteria > Xanthomonadales > Xanthomonadaceae > Thermomonas. Next base: position 943 of record JANJSW010000164.1, read on the forward strand.
GGCAGCAGGGTCACCGCGCGGGTGGCGGGTAGGGCGGGCGCGGCCGGCGCGTGCAGGCGCTGCGAGGCCCACAGCCCCAGCCCGGCGGCGAGGGCGGCGACGATCAACACGGGGACAAGGCGTCGGGACATGAACGTCTGGCATGGAAGCGGCCCGCCATGATACCGGGGTGCCACCGCTATACTTCAGCGCCTTGCCCAGCTGTTGCCGCCATGTCCCAGGAACTGCAGACCATCATCGACCTGATCCGCTACGGCGCCAGCCGGTTCAACGCGGCGGGGCTGACCTTCGGCCACAGCTTCGACAATGCGCTGGACGAGGCGACCCAGCTGACCCTGCACGCCCTGCACCTGCCGCACGACCTGTCGCCGGTGTACGGCAACGCCCGTGTCACCGAGGCGGAAAAGGAAGAGGTGCTGGGTCTGTTCCTGCGCCGCATCGAAGAGCGCATCCCGGCCTGCTACCTGACCGGCGAAGCCTGGTTCGCCGGCCTGAGTTTCAAGTCCGACAAGCGCGCGCTGGTGCCGCGCTCGCCGATCGCCGAGCTGATCGAATCCGGCTTCCAGCCGTGGCTGGGCGACCGCGACGTGCGCCGCGCGCTGGACCTGTGCACCGGCTCCGGCTGCATTGCGATTGCGATGGCGCACTACAACCCGGACTGGCACGTGGACGGCGTGGACATCAGCGACGACGCGCTGGCGCTGTCGCGCGAGAACGAAAAGCGCCTGCACGTGCAGAACGTACGCTTCCTGAAGTCCGACCTGTTCGCCGGCCTGACCGGCGAGCGCTACGACCTGATCGTCACCAATCCGCCCTACGTCACCAACGACGAAACCGACGCGCTGCCGCGCGAATACGCGCACGAGCCGGAACTGGGCCTGCGCGCGGGCGACGACGGCCTGGACCTGTGCCTGCGCATCCTGCGCGACGCGCCGCTGCACCTGTCGGAAGACGGCCTGCTGATCTGCGAAGTGGGCGAGGCCGAGCAGGCGCTGGTCAAGCTGCTGCCGGAGCTGCCGCTGGCGTGGGTGGAGTTCAAAGTTGGGCAGATGGGCATCTTCGTGGCCGAGTGCGCCGACCTGATCGAGCACAACGCCCGCATCACCCAGCTGGCCGCCGCGCGTGAAGCGGGCGCGCCGCCGGCGGGGCTGTTCTGATTCGATGAACAGCTTCGGCCACCTGCTGCGCGTCACCACCTTCGGCGAATCGCACGGGCCGGCCATCGGCTGCGTCCTCGACGGCTGCCCGCCGGGCATTGCCATCGCACCGGAAGACTTCGCCCACGACCTCGCGCGGCGCGCCACCGGCAAGACCCGGCATACCTCGGCGCGGCACGAGGCGGACGAGGTGGAGATCCTCTCCGGCGTGTACGAGGGCGTCACCACCGGCACCCCGATTGCCCTGCTGATCCGCAATACCGACCAGCGCAGCAAGGACTACAGCGCCATCGCCGCGCAGTTCCGCCCCGGCCACGCCGACTACAGCTACTGGCAGAAGTACGGCATCCGCGATCCGCGCGGCGGCGGGCGTTCCAGTGCGCGCGAGACCACGATGCGCGTGGCCGCGGCGGTCATCGCCAAGAAATGGTTGGCGCAGCGCGGCGTCACCGTGCGCGGTTGCATGACCGCGATCGGCGAGGTGGTGCCGCGTGCGCAGGACTGGAGCGCGGTGGAAGACAACCCGTTCTTCTGGCCCTGCGCGGAACAGGTGGCGGAGCTGGAAACCTACATGGACGCGCTGCGCAAGTCCGGCGATTCGGTCGGCGCGCGCGTGCTGGTGGTGGCCGACGGCGTGCCGCCGGGCTGGGGCGAGCCGATCTACGGCAAGCTCGATGGCGAGCTGGCGGCGGCGATGATGTCGATCAATGCGGTCAAGGGCGTGGAGATCGGCGACGGCTTTGCCTCCGTCGCGCAAAAAGGCAGCGAGCACCGCGACGTGATGACGCCGGCGGGCTTCCTGTCCAACCATGCCGGCGGCATCCTCGGCGGCATCTCCACCGGCCAGCAGGTGTCGGTGTCGGTGGCGTTCAAGCCGACCTCCAGCCTGCGCCTGCCGGTGCAGGGGCTGGACGTGGATGGCAACGTGGTCGACGTGGTCACCACCGGCCGCCATGACCCCTGCGTGGGCATCCGCGCCACGCCCATCTGCGAGGCCATGCTGGCGCTGGTGCTGATGGACCAGGCGCTGCGCCACCGCGCGCAGTGCGGCGACGTGGGCGAAGTCGCGCCGCGCATCGCCGGCACCACTTCCATTACCGACACCAAACGATAGCGGCGCGCCGCCGGCTTGGCCCCCACGGGCAGCAGCGCGCCGCAGCGGCATACGCAGGCAACCCCCATTCCCCGCAGGCGCCTCGACGCGCCGCATGCAGATCCCGAGGCAACAGATGAGCAAGCAATACAAGGTGGCCGTAGTCGGCGCGACCGGCGCGGTGGGCGAGACGATGCTGTCGATCCTGGCCGAGCGTGATTTCCCGGTCGGCGAGCTGGTGGCGCTGGCCAGCGAGCGTTCGGCCGGCGGCAAGGTCGAGTTCGGCGACGAAGAGCTGGTGGTGCAGGACCTGGCGACGTTCGACCCCTCGGGCGTCGACATCGCGCTGTTCTCCGCCGGCGGCTCGGTGTCGAAGGAGTACGCGCCGAAGTTCGCCGCCGCCGGCGCGGTGGTGATCGACAACTCCTCGACCTTCCGCTACGACGACGACGTGCCGCTGGTGGTCAGCGAGGTGAATCCGGAGCAGGCGCGCAACCGCCCGCGCGGCATCATCGCCAATCCCAACTGCTCCACCATGCAGCTGATGCCGGTGCTGGCGCCGATCCACAAGCTGTACGGCATCGAGCGCGTCAACGTGGCCACCTACCAGTCGGTTTCCGGCGGCGGCCGCAGCGCGATGGAGGAGCTGGGCCGGCAGACCGCGGCGCTGCTCAGTTTCCAGGACCCGGCGCCGTCGAAGTTCCCGGTGCAGATCGCGTTCAACCTGATCCCGCACATCGACGAGTTCCAGCCCAACGGCTACACCAAGGAAGAGATGAAGCTGGTGTGGGAGACGCAGAAGATCCTCGGCGATGCGTCCATCCAGGTGAACCCCACCGCGGTGCGCGTGCCGGTGTTCTTCGGCCACTCGGAAGCGGTGAACATCGAGACGAAGAAGAAGATCACCCCGGACGAGGCGCGCACGCTGCTGCGCAAGGCGCCGGGCGTGGAAGTGGTGGACGAGCACAAGGCCGGCGGCTACCCGACGCCGGTGACCCACGCCTCGGGCAAGGACCCGGTGTTCGTGGGCCGCATCCGCGAGGACCTGTCGCACCCGCGCGGGCTCAACCTGTGGGTGGTGGCCGACAACATCCGCAAGGGCGCGGCGTTGAACGCGGTGCAGATCGCCGAGCTGCTGGTGGCGGAAGGCTTGCCGCCGAAGGCCGCGCGCAGCTAGAGTCACGACGCCAATGGCGGGGGATGGAGTACACGTGATCAGGACATTGCGTACAGCGGTGGTGGCCGCGCTGTTGCTGGCGGCGGGCAATGCGTGGGCGCTCGGCCTGGGGCAGATCCAGGTCAAGAGCAAGCGCAACCAGCCGCTGCTGGCGGAAATTCCCATCGTCTCCACCACCCCCGGCGAGCTGGCGGCGCTGCAGGCGCGGCTGGCCTCGCCGGAAACCTTCCGCCGGGTCGGCCTGGCGCCGCCCAGCGGCGTCGCCGCCGACCTGCAGTTCAGCCTCGGCAGCGATGCCAGGGGCAGGCCGGTCATCCGCGTCACCACGATCCGCCCGGTCGAACAGCCGGTGCTGAGTTTCCTGATCGAGGTGGACTGGGGCGCCGGTCGGCTGGTGCGCGAGTATTCGGCGCTGATGGATGCGCCCAACACCGCCGGCGCGGCGCTGCCGCCGCCGGTAAGTGCGCCGCAGACTCCGGCCCCGGCGCTGGTGCAGCGTCCTGCGCCGGTGGTGCCGGCTTCGGCACCGGATGCCGTCGCCAATCCGCCGCGGCCCGCGCCCGTGCCCGCGCCAGCAGCGGCGGAAAGGTCAGCGCCCACGAATGCTGTGCCGGTGTCGCAGCCGGCCCGGCCTGCGCCGGTTGCGGTGGCGCCCATCCCCGCGTTCGAACCCGAGCCGGCTGCGGATCCCGTGCAGTACGGCCCGATCAAGCCGGGCGAATCGCTGTCCAGGATCGCCAGCGGGCTGGATCTGCGCCGCAGCTTCAGCCTCGAACAGACCATGCTGGCGCTGCTGCAGGCCAATCCCGACGCCTTCCTGGGGGACGACGTCAACCGCCTGCGCAGCGGCGCGGTGCTGCGGGTGCCGAGCCGCGAGGACGTGGCGAAGATCAGCGCCGAGGAAGCCGCGCAGGTGGTGCATCAGCAGGCCCGCCAGTGGCGGCAGGCGCGACGTGCGGTGCGCCAGCCGGAAGCAGTGCCGGCAGCGAATGCCGCTAGCGTCGCCAGCGCCCCGGCGGCGGTCAAGCCGGCAGGACCGAAACCGGCGCCTGCGTCCAGTGTGAAAGCGCCCGCGGCCAAGCCCGCAGCGGTGGCAGCCGCGGCCAAGCCGGTCCCGGCGGCAGCGCCGCGGCGGGAAGAAGCGCGCCTGCAGATCGTGCCGCCAACGGCACCGGGCAAGGCCACGGGCAACAAATCCGGCACCAGCGCCGGTGGCGAGGGCAGCATGCTGCAACAGGAATTGCGTCAGCGCGACGAGGACATCGCGGCCAAGTCGGCCGAGATCGGCGAGTTGAAGGAGCGTCTGGCGGAGCTGGAAAAGCTCAAGGACGAACAGCAGAAACTGCTGTCGCTGAAGGACAGTGAGCTTGCCGCCGCGCAGGCGCGCCTGGCCGAAAGCAATCGGGCGGCGCAGGCCATGGCCTCCGCACCCGCCACCAAGGCCACCACCCAGCAGGCTGTCCCTGCCGAAGCCGCGGACAAGGGCACGGTGATGCCGTGGCTGTGGGGTGGCCTGGGCGTGATCGCACTGGCGCTGCTGGCCTGGCTG
>JANJSW010000173.1 GCA_024711415.1 Thermomonas sp.
CGCCGCTGGAGCTGCCGGCCGGCAAGCGGCTGGTGATCGTGCCGCACGGGCCGCTGCACTACCTGCCGTTCCAGGCCCTGCGGCTGGACGGCCAGTACCTGATCGAGCGCAATCCGATCTCGATCGCGCCCTCGATCAGCATCGCCGCGCGGCTGGCGCAGCGCACCCCCACCGCCGCGCCGCAGCTGCTGGCGTTCGGCAATCCCACCATCAATCCCGAGGTGGCCGACCCGCTGCCGGGCGCGGAAAAGGAAGTGCACGAACTGGCCCAGCGCTTCCCCGGCGCCAAGCTGTTCTTCCGCGATGAGGCCAGCAAGGACAACTTCGCCAGCAATGCGCCGGCTTCCCGACTGGTGCATATCGCCGCGCACGCGATGGCCGATACGCTGGACCCGCTGCATTCCAAGGTGCTGCTGGCGGACAAGGACGGCAAACCAAACTACCTCGAGGCGAAGGACGTGCTGGGCATGCGCCTGGATAACGTCGCGATGATCGCGCTGTCCGCCTGCGAGTCCGGGCTGGGCCGGGTGGAGAACGGCGACGAGGTGCTGGGCTTCACCCGCTCGTTCCTGTCGGCCGGTACCTCGACCCTGCTGGCCTCGCTGTGGCCGGTCTCCGATGCGGCCACCGAGAAACTCATGACCACCCTGTACACCGACCTTGCCAAGGGCATCGAGGTGCAGGACGCGATGCGCGAGGCGCAGCGCGCGGTGATGGCGGACCCGGCCACGGCGCACCCGTTCTACTGGGCGCCGTTCAACCTGATCGGCAACTGGCGCCTGCAGGTGGCCCAGTGAACGCGGCGGCAGAAGGACAGGCAACGATGAACATGGACACCCGGATCGCGCGGCGCCGCAATCTGCTGGCAGCCGCGCTGCTGCTGGCGTGCGCGCCGCTGGCACAGGCGGCGGATGACGTTGCGGAGGCGCAATCCACGCCGCCGCAGCAGGCGCAGGCGCTGCCGGAGCCGCAGATGGCCGCGCAGGCGCAGGCGAGCTTCGTGCTGCAGGCGGTGGAGTTCGTCGGCGTCAGCGGGGTGCCCGAATCCGAACTGCAGGCAGCGGTGGCCGACCGGATCGGCCAGCAGGTGACCCTGCAGGACCTGGAGCAGCTGGCGGCGAAGGCCGCGGCGGTCTATCGCGCCCATGGCTATGCGCTGGTGCAGGTGTTCGTGCCGGTGCAGGAAGTGGTGGATGGGCGGGTGCGGCTGAACGTGGTGGAAGGCGCGCTGGGCCAGGTCAGCATCGACATCGCACCGGACGCGCCGATCCATCAGCAGCGGGTGGCGAAAACGCTGGCGATCCTCACCCCGGGCAAGCCGCTCAACAATCGCGATTACGAGCGCGCGATGCTGCTGCTGTCGGACCTGCCGGGGATCAAGCCGCAGTCGGCCATCACCGTGGGTGCCGCCTCCGGTGCCTCGGACCTGACGGTGCAGGTGGGCGCCCGTGACCGGCTCAACTACAGCCTGGAGCTGGACAACTTCGGCACCCGCGATTCCGGCCGCCTGCGCCTGACCGGCAGCCTGCGCTGGGCCAGCCCGTTCGAGCGCGGCGACAACCTCGACCTGCGGGTGATGGCCGCCGAGGGCATGCACACGGCGTTCGGACGGATTTCCTACGAAAGCCCGGTGGGCTACAGCGGGTTGCGCCTCGGCGGCGGCCTCGCGCGGGTGCAGTACGAGTTGGGCGGGCCGTTTGCCGCCCTCGAACCCACCGGTGTCGGCGAAGTGGCGGATCTTTCCTTCAGCTATCCGCTGATCCGCCAGCGCGGCACCAATCTGTTCCTGCGCGGCGGCTTCGATGACAAGCGCCTGACCGACCGCTTCGAGGCGGTCGGCTTCAAGACCCGCAAGCGCATCCATGGCGCCACCCTCGGCATCTCGCTGGAGCGCCGCGACCGCTGGGCCGGCGGCGGCTATACCAGCCTCAACGCACTGGCTTACCACGGCCGGCTGGATATCCGCGACGCCATGGGCGAATTGTTCGACCGCCCGCCGTTTGGCTACGCCACCGAGGGCAGCTTCAGCAAGTTCTCGCTGCAGTTCGCCCGCCTGCAGTACCTCGCACCCAAGTTCAGCCTGTTCGTGGGCGGCGGGATGCAGCGCGCCAGCAAGAACCTCGATACCTACGAAAAGCTGTCGCTGGGCGGGCCGAAGGCGGTGCGCGCCTATGCCACCGGCGAGGTGCTGGTGGACGACGGCTGGCTGACGACGATGGAACTGCGTTTCGCGCTGCGCCCGGAGATGACCCTGTTCGCGTTCATCGATGCCGCGCGCGGCGACCAGTTCCACGACCCGCGGCCGTTCGATGGCGACCTGTCGCGCAGCCTGCGCGGCCATGGCGTGGGCTTCAACTGGAGCAAGCCGGGCAACGTCACCGTCAACCTGAGCGTTGCGTGGCGCGACACCGAGGCCGGCGTCACCGACGGCGGCGACCGCAATCCGCGGCTGTACTGGTCGATCCAGAAAGCGTTCTGAGGAGAAGGGCAATGGGCATCAACAACACCACCCGCATGCAGCAACGGATCCTGCGCCGCCGTCGTCTGGCGATCGCCCTTGCGGGCGCGATGGCGATGCCGCCGGCGCTTGCGCAGAGCCTGCCGGACAGCGGCAACGTGGTGTCGGGGGCGGCCACCATCGCGCCGCCCAGCGGCTCGCAACTGACCATCACACAGACCAGCAAGGGCGCCATCATCGACTGGGGCAGCTTCAGCATCGGCCTGGGCTACGGGGTCACCTTCGACCAGCAGTTCGGCGCCTCCAGCGTGACCCTGAACCGGGTGGTGGGCTACGGCTACGGCGCTGGCGCATCCGCCATCGACGGCAGCCTGAGCGCCAACGGCAGCGTGTTCATCATCAACCCGGCAGGGATCACGTTCGGCGGCGGCTCGCAGGTGAACGTCGGCGCGCTGGTGGCCTCGACCATGGACATCAGCAACGCCAACTTCGACGCCGGCGTGGCCAGCGGCAGCTACCAGTTCGAGCCGATGACGGCGGTCGGCAACCAGTCGGTCACGCTGGATGTAGGGGCCGACATCACCACGGCCGCGGGCGGCACGGTGGCGTTGATCGGTCGGCAGGTGTTCAACCAGGGGACGATCACGGTGCCCGGCGGCAGCGTGGTGATGGGTTCGGCCGAGAACGTGACCCTGGATTTCGAGGGTGACGGCCTGACCATGTTGACCATCCAGGGGCCGGGAATCGCCAAGCCGGGATCGTTGGGCTGCCCGTCCTTGCCCTGTCCGGGGCCGGTGCTTCCGACCTTGGTCAACAGCGGCACGATCAACGCCGATGGCGGACAGATCCTGATGCGCACCGCGGCATCCAGCGCGGGTGGCGGCGACATCATCAATGTCGGCACCCTGCGCGCGCAGAGCCTGGTCAGCAGGGGCGGCCGCATCGAGCTGACCACCGATGGCCTGGTCTCGGTGGGTTTCTCCTCGCCGACGACGGGGTCGCTCACCGGCGAACTGGACGTGTCCGGCCAGGCTGGTGCCAGCGGTGGCACCGTGCTGGTGCGGGCCGGCGATTTCGCCATGTTCAATAACGACGCCACGCCGCTGAACCCCACCGATCCTGGGTCGGTCGGCAGCCTCATCAATGCCTCCGGCGCGGTCAATGGTGGCGTGGTGGACATCGTGGCGACCGACCAGGCATTGGTGTCGTCGCTGTCTTCGATCCTGGCGGACGGAGCGGCCGGGCGCGGCGGCCGGGTGTCGCTGCTGGGTGGCACCACCGGTCTGGGTGCGCGGGCGCAGATCAGCGCCAACGGCGCCGCCGGTGCCGGCGGCCGCATCGACATGTCCGGCAGCAGCGGGCTGTCGCTGTTCGGGCTGCTGTCGGCCACCGGCACCAGCGCAGGAGGCATCGTCAATACGTCCACCCTGGCCGACGCTTTCGACCTGCGCGGGTTGCGGGTCGAAGCGGGATCGCCCGGCGCCGCCGGCACCTGGACCATGTCCGCCCCCTACCTGACGGTGATCAGCGGCGGCGTGGCCGGCGAACTGGACGGCATCGCCGGCGGCACCGACCTGCAGGACGCCGAGATCAATCATGCGCTGTCCAACGGCACCAGCGTGGTGTTGCGTTCCGCCAGCGACGTCTACCTCGACGATGCGCAGATCCAGACCGACAGCGGATTGGATCTGCTGTTCGCGATCGATGCCAACGGCAGCATCGGCGGCACCGGTTTTTCCATCACGGGACAGGGCGGCCGGCTGGACATGCGCTTCAACGCCGATGCCGCCGGCACCGACACCGGCTTTGCCGGCATTTCCTTCGCCAATGCGAGCCTGGACAGCAACGGCGGCAGCATCCTGATGTACGGCCAGTCGGATACCGCCAACGGCTTCGCCAGTAGCTATGCCAGCGGCATCCGCCTGGACGCGGTCGACCTGTCCACCGGAGGCGGCAACCTGTTGCTGCGCGGAGCCTCCACCGGCGCCGATGCCGGCTCCGACGATGCCGGCGTGTTGGTGACCGGTGGCAGCCTGGACGTCGGCAACGGCGGCATCCGCATCGTCGGCGAGGGCGCGCAGTTCGTGAGCGGCGTACGCATCGCCACCGGCCCTCTGCAGGCCGGCAGCATCGACATCCGCGGGCTCGCCAGCGGCAGCGGCGACGGCATCGTGCTGTCTTCCTACGCGATCGGCACCAGTGGCGGCGACATCTTCCTGGACGGGCGCGGCGGCGGCGCCGGGGTGACGGTGTCCTATGCCGGCTTCGACAGCAGTGGCGGCGACATCGTCGTGCATGGCGAAGGCGGTACCGGCAACGGCGTGGACCTGTTCGGCTCGATCAGCAGCGGTGGCGGGCAGGTATCTCTGGACGGCAGCAGCGCGCAGGCCGAAGGCCTGGTGTTCCAGGCCGGTTATGGTGGCGGCATCGTCAGCGCCGGCGGCGACGTTTTCCTGTCCGGCGTGGGGGCAACCGGCGGCTCCGTGCTGGTAGGCAACGGTTACGGCACGACCACTGTCGACAGTGGCGGCGGGGCGATCGACATTTTCGGCAGCGCCTCGGGTGCATCGGCAGTGGGCGTCACGCTGTCCCAGTTGCCGGTGCTGGCGGGCGTCGGCGATATCAGCGTGACGGGCCTGTCCGCTGCCGGCACCAGCATCGCGTTTTCTGCCGGCAGCAGCCTGACCACGACGTCCGGCGACATCAGCGTGGCCGGCGTGGGCTTCGACAACGGCCTGCTGCTTGACGGCGGCGTGACGCTGGCTACCGACAGCGGTCGGCTGGACCTGCGCGGGCGCGGCACCGGCGCCGGTGCGAGCGGGCTGGTGATCGCCAACGGCGTGACTATCGCGACCAGCAGCGGCGGGATCGCGCTGGCGGGCGAGGGCGGCAGCGGCGCCGGTGTCGCGCTGGGTGCGAACACGCTGTTGGATGCCGGCAGCGGTATGTTGGTGCTGCGCGCCGGCAACGACGGCAGCAGCGATGCGGTCCGCATCGATGGCGCCATCCGTGCCGGTGCCGGCGTCAACCTGCGGCCGGGTGGGGTGGGGCTGGATGGCATTGCCTACGATCGCATCGACGACGGCATCCTGCTGGGCAGCGGCAGCGGGTTTGCGCTGGATGCCGCCGAGCTGGCGATGATCGACGCGCCGGAGCTGGTCATCGGCAGTCGCCAGCACGCCGGTGCCATCCGGGTGACGCAGGACACCGTCCGCAATGGAAATTTGACCTTGCAGAACCAGGGCGGCAGCGGCGGCATCGACCTGCAGGCCGGCGTGGATGTCGGCACCGGAACGCTGGCGCTGCTCAGCGGCGGCGGCATCGCGCAGACCGCGGCGGCGGCGATCCGCGCGCACAGCCTGCTGGCGCAGGCCGGCGGCGACGTGCTGCTGGGGCTGGCGCAGAACGATGTCGCCAGTACCACCTTGGCCGGGCAGGCCGGCGGCGACTTCCAGTTCCAGGACGCCACCGACCTGGCGATCGGCGGCGTGTCGGCCAGCGGCTTCGACGCCGCCAGCGGCGCGATGTCGGGCGAGGGCAGCAGCGGCATCAACGCGGGCGGCAATCTCATGGTGCGCAACCTCGCCGGCGACCTGATCCTGGGCGCGGACGTGGCCGCCGCCAACATCGACCTGGTGACCGCGGGCCGACTGCAGAATCCGGCGGGCGCCGGGCTGTCCGCCAGCGGCGACTGGCGGGTCTGGGCCAGCACCTGGGAGGGCGAGAGCCGCGGCAGCCTCGGCGGCAGCGGCAACCTGCCCAACCTGTACAACTGCGCTTACCTCGGCGCCTGCGGCGTCACCGTCACCGGTGGCGACAACCATTTCATCTATGTCCAGCAGCCCACCGCGACCATCACCGTGGACAGCCTGTCGCGGGAATACGGGCTGGCCAATCCGGTCTTCACCTACTCGGTGTCGGGTGCGGTGCTGGGAGACGCGCTGGCAAACATGGTAAGCGGCACGCCGGGCACGACTGCGGGGATCGGCAGCGATGTCGGCCAGTACGCGATCCTCGGCAAT
>JANJSW010000178.1 GCA_024711415.1 Thermomonas sp.
GAAATCCAGCCCCGGCCGGTCGGTCATCGGCCGTGAGAATCTGAATTTTCCCGGCACGCCCTGCTCGGCCAGCTTGGCCAGCTGCGGCCCGCCCGGATACGGCAGGCCCATCATCTTGGCGGTCTTGTCGAAGGCCTCGCCGGCGGCGTCGTCCAGGGTTTCACCCAGCAGCCGGTAGCTGCCGATCGCATCCACCGCCACCAGCTGGGTATGCCCGCCGGACACCAGCAAGGCCACGAACGGCGGTTGCGGCGCGTCTTCTTCGATCAGCGGCGCCAGCAGGTGGCCTTCCATGTGGTGCACGCCGATCGCCGGCACGTCCAGCGCCCACGCCAGCGAGCGGGCCACGCCCGCGCCGACCAGCAGCGCGCCCACCAGGCCGGGCCCGGCGGTATAGGCCACGCCGTCGATGTCGGCGGTGGACAGGCCGGCGTCGGCCAGGGTCTGGCGGATCAGCGGCAGCAGCTTGCGCACGTGGTCGCGGCTGGCCAGCTCCGGCACCACCCCGCCGTATTCGGCGTGCAGGGCGATCTGGCTGTAGACCGCATGGGCGCGCAGACCGCCTGCGCCGGTGTCGTAGACCGCGACGCCGGTTTCGTCGCAGGAGGATTCGATGCCGAGGACGTTCATCCCCCTATCTTGCGCCGAAACCAGGGCTGCTGCTATCATGCGCGGCTCGCCCACTTGTCCGGGCGAATTCTCCAGCCACGAGATTCCCCGATGCCCAGCGTCAAAGTCCGCGAAAACGAACCCTTTGAATTTGCCCTGCGCCGCTTCAAGCGCACCTGCGAAAAGGCCGGCGTGCTGGCCGAGACCCGCAAGCGCGAGTTCTACGAGAAGCCGACCCAGGAGCGCAAGCGCAAGGCTGCCGCCGCGGTGAAGCGCCAGGCGCGCCGCAGCTCGCGCGACGTCACCAAGCGCCAGCGCCTGTACTGAGCGCGGTGGTTGGCTGCGGAAGCCGGCACGCGCAAGCGTGGCCGGCTTTTCGCGTTTCTGCATCCCCGCTTTGATGAAACACGCCCGATGGAGCACGCCATGAGCCTCAAGCAGCAGCTCACCGATGACATGAAGGCCGCGATGAAGGCCGGCGAGAAGGATCGCCTGGCCGTGATCCGCCTGATCAACGCCGCCATCAAGCAGAAGGAAGTCGACGAGCGCGTGGAGATGACCGACGCGCTGGTCTTGGCCGTGCTGGAAAAGATGGTCAAGCAGCGCAAGGACTCCATTACCCAGTACGAAGCCGCCGCCCGCGAGGATCTCGCCGCGGTGGAGCGCTACGAGTTGGGCGTGATCGATGCCTACCTGCCGGCCAAGCTGGACGAGGCCGCGATCCTGGCCGAGATCGACAAGGCGATTGCCGCCACCGGCGCGGCCTCCGCCGCCGACATGGGCAAGCTGATGGGCGTGCTGAAGCCCGCGCTGGCCGGCCAGGCCGACATGGGCCTGGTGTCGAAGCTGGTCAAGCAGAAGCTCGGCTGAGACGCCCCGCGCCTCCGCCGGCGGTGTGCCGGCGGATCGGGGATGATGTCCATCCCGGCGCCATCCCGAGGACCACCATGCCAGCCACCACGCCCGTGCTCTCGATCCGCCCGGCCACGGCCGACGACGTGCCGCTGATCCGCCAGCTCATCGCCGAGCTGGCCGACTACGAACGGCTGGCGCACGCCGCGGTGGCCACCGACGCCGACCTGCGCGCGCAGCTGTTCGGTGAGCGCCCCGCTGCCGAGGTGCTGATCGGGGAGTTGGATGGCGAGCCGGCCGGCTTCGCCCTGTTCTTCCACAACTTCAGCACCTTCCTCGGCAAGCGCGGCCTGTACCTCGAGGATCTGTTCGTGCGCCCGGCCGCACGCGGCGCCGGCCTCGGCAAGCACTTGATGGCCGCGCTGGCGCGCATCGCCGTGCAGCGCGACTGCGGCCGCTTCGAATGGAGCGTGCTGGACTGGAACGCCCCTGCCATCGGCTTCTACCGCAGCATCGGCGCCGCAGGCATGGACGAGTGGACCGTGCAGCGGCTGGAGGGCGCCGCGCTGCACGCGTTGGCCGCCCGCGACGAGCTGTGAGCCGGGCCACCGCCTGATCCGATGGCCCGCATCCCCGACGCCTTCATCGACGATCTCCTCGCCCGCTCCGACATCGTCGAAGTGGTCGGCGCGCGGGTGCCGCTGAAGCGGCAGGGCAAGGAATACGCGGCGCGCTGCCCGTTCCACGACGAGCGCAGCGCCAGCTTCACGGTGTCGCCGACCAAGCAGTTCTACCACTGCTTCGGCTGCGGCGCGCACGGCACCGCGATCAGCTTCCTGATGCAGTACGACCGGCTGGAATTCCTCGATGCGGTCGAGGAACTGGCCCGGCGCGTCGGCCTGGAAGTGCCGCGCGATACCGCACAGCGAAACGCCAATCCCGAGACCCGCGACCTGTACGGCGCGATGGAAGCGGCCTCCACCTTCTTCCGCACCCAGCTGGCGCGCAGCGACAAGGCGCGTGCCTACGTGGACAAGCGCGGCATCGCCGCGGAGATCGTCGAGCGCTATGCCATCGGCTACGCGCCGGACGGCTTCTCCGGACTGCGCGACGCGTTGGGCACCGACCCGCAGCGCATGCAGCTGCTGGAGCGTGGCGGGCTGTTCTCGAAGAACGACAAGGGCCACGTCTACGACAAGTTCCGCGACCGGCTGATGTTCCCGATCCACGATCGGCGCGGGCGCACGATCGCCTTCGGCGGCCGGGTCATCGACCCCGAGGATTCGCCGAAGTACCTCAACTCGCCTGAAACCGCGCTGTTCCACAAGGGTCGCGAGCTGTACGGGCTGTGGCAGGCCAAGCAGGCCAACCAGAAGCTGGAACGGCTGATCGTGGTCGAGGGCTACATGGACGTGGTGGCGCTGGCCCAGTACGGCGTGTCGCAGGCAGTGGCCACGCTGGGCACCGCGACCACGCCGGACCACGCCGAGCTGCTGTTCCGCAACGCACCGGACGTGTATTTCTGCTTCGACGGCGACCGCGCCGGCCGCAGCGCCGCGTGGAAAGCGCTGGAGTCGGTGCTGCCGCGGATGAAGGATGGCCGGCAGGCGCTGTTCCTGTTCCTGCCCGACGGCGAGGACCCGGATTCGCTGGTGCGCCGCGAGGGCGTAGCCGGCTTCGACGCGCGCCTGCGCGATGCCACCCCGCTGTCGGAGTTCTTCTTCGCCCAGATGTCGGCGGACGTGAACCTGGGAAGCCTCGACGGCAAGGCGCGCCTGGCCGAGCGCTGCAAGCCGCTGCTGGCGCAGATCCCCGACGGCGCCTTCGGCGACCTGATGCGCCAGCGCCTGACCGAACTCACCGGCGTCGGCGCACGCGCCAGCGCGCAGCAGGCCCAAGCGCCCGTGCAGCGTGCGAACCGCGGCGGCCCCGCGCAGAAGCCCAGCCTGGTGCGTGCAGCCATCACCCACCTGCTGCACCGCCCCGCCTTCGCGCTGGAGCTGCAGCCGCCCTACCGCTTCGCCACGCTGCGCCAGCCCGGCATCGAGCTGCTGTCCGAGCTGGTGCTGCTGGTGCGTGAACGCCCGGACATCACCACCGGGGCGCTGCTGGAACACTTCGAAGGCCGCGACGAACTGGCGGCGCTGCAGAAGCTCGCCGTGCTGGAGCTGCCGGGCGAGGAGCCCGACCTGCGCATGGAGTTCACCGACGCAATCGGCCAGCTGGAAAAGCAGGTGCAGCAGCAGCGCATCGAGGAACTGCAGCAGCAGCAACGCGACGGCGCCTTGGGCGATGCGGACAAGCAGGAATTGCGCGCCCTGCTGCAGGCGATGCTGCAGCGCTGAAATTCACTCCGCGCCGCGCTCGCGCGCCAGCAGCTGCTGTTTGCGCGATATGCCCCAGCGATAGCCGGACAGCGCGCCGTCGCTGCGCACCACCCGATGGCAGGGGATCGCCACCGCCAGGGTGTTGGCCGCGCAGGCCTGCGCCACCGCGCGCACGGAAGTCGGCCTGCCGATGCGGGCGGCGATCTCGGCATAGCTCACCGTCTCGCCCGCCGGCACCTTGCGCAGCGCCTCCCAGACCCGCTGCTGGAACGCGGTGCCGCGGATGTCCAGCGGCAGGTCCAGGCCCAGCCGCGGCGCTTCCACGAAACCGACCACCTGCGCCACCAGCTGCTCGAACCCGCCGTCGCCACCCACCAGCTCCGCCCGCGGGAACCGCTCCTGCAGTTCCCGCAACAATGCCTCGGGATCATCGCCCAGCGAGATCGCGCACAGGCCGCGCCCGCTGCGCGCCACCAGCAGCGCACCCAGCGCGCTCTGCGCGATGGCGAACATGATCCGCGCATCGGCGCCGCCGTCGCGGTACTGCGCGGGCTTCATGCCCAGCAGTGCGTCGGCGCTGTCGTAGAAGCGGCTGCAGGCGTTGAAGCCGGCATCGAACGCGGCATCGACGACCCGCGTGCCCGGCCTGGCCAGCGCATCGCGCAGCGCCTTGCCGCGCTGCGCCTGCGCGTAGGCGCGAGGCGTCACCCCCGTGATGGCCTTGAACAGGCGGTGAAATTGGTGCGGACCGAGCCCCGCCTCGCGCGCCAGCGCATCCAGCGCAGGCGGTGTTTCGGCCTGTTCGATGCGCCGGCAGGCGGCGGCGACCAGGGCGGCATCGCGGCGGGCTTTGGCGGTGGAGGAAGCTTGCATGGCGCCACTGTAGTCCGGCCCCGCGCGGCGCACATCCCGGTTCTTGCGCAGTGCGGAGGGTCAGCGCACCTTGCGGAAGGTCAGGTTGAGCCGATATCCGCCGGTATCGGGATGCAGGCCCGGCGGTACCGGCAGCACACCGTGGAAGCGCATGCGGTCCGCCCCGCCCCAGACCACCACGTCACCGTGTATGAGCGGCACCCGCACGGTCCTGTCACCGCGCGCGAAGCCGCCGAACAGGAAGGTGGCCGGCAGCCCCAGCGACACCGAGACGATCGGCGCCACCCGATCGTCTTCGTCGCGATCCTGGTGCAGCGACAGGCGGGTGCCCGGCGCGTAGCGATTGACCAGGCAGGCATCGGGCCGGAAGCCGGGAAACCCCGCCGCTTCCGCGGCTTCGCCGGCGAGGGCCAGGAAGGCCGGCGGAAACGCCGGCCACGCCTGCCCCGTCTGCGGATCGACGGCGTCGTAACGGTAGCCACGTCGATCGCTGCACCAGCCGAAGCGGCCGCAGTTGGTCATCGCCACCTGCATCACGTGGCCGCCCGGCGTGACCAGATGGCGGAACGGGGCGGCGGCGGTGACCGTCCCGATTCCGGCCAGCAGTCCGTCCGCGAACGGCAGCGCGTAGCCGTGCAGCACGCAGGCCTGCGGCCCCAGCGCGGTGCTCCGGCCCCGTGCCTGCGCGGCGAACAGGTCGCTCACGGCGCTGGCGCGAACTCCAGCGCCGGCACGGCGTCGAACAGCGGCAACAACCAGTGGTCGACCAGCAGGAAAGCGAACAGCGCCATCAGGTAGACGATGGAGTAGCGGAAGGTGCGCATGGCGAAGAACTCGTCCGGCGGATCCAGCAGCTTCCACGCGTACCACAGGAACACCGCGCCCAGCACCAGCGCGCCGGCGAGGTAGAACACACCGCTCATGCGGGTGACCCAGGGCAGCACCGTCACCACCACCAGCAGCACCGTGTAGAGCAGGATCTGCCAGCGCGTGTAGGTCACCCCGTGGGTCACCGGCAGCATCGGCACCAGCGCACGCGAATAGTCCTCGCGACGGAAGATCGCCAGCGCCCAGAAATGCGGCGGCGTCCACACGAAGATGATCAGCACCAGCAGCAGCGCGTGCGCCCAGTCCCATTCGCGCTGCATGCCGGTCACGGCCGCCCAGCCCAGCAGCGGCGGCACCGCACCGGCGAGGCCGCCGATCACGATGTTCTGCGGCGTGGCGCGCTTGAGGAAGCCGGTGTAGATGATGGCGTAGCCGATCAGCCCGGCGAAGCTCAGCAGCGCGCAGATCCAGTTGACCCACAGCACCAGGATCGCCATCGACAGCGCGCCCAGCAGCAGGGCGAAGCCCAGTACCTGTCCCGGCCGCAGCGTGCCGGTGGCCAACGGACGTTCGGCGGTGCGCGCCATCAGTTTGTCGATGCGCGAATCCAGCAGGTGGTTGATCGCCGCGGCGCTGGCCGCGGCCATCCAGATGCCGATGCTTCCGGCCAGCAACCGCGACCACGGCCATGCCTCGCCGGGACGGATCGCCAGCAGCATGCCGATGACCGCGGTGAACACGATCAGCGCCACGATCCGCGGCTTGGTCACCGCCCAGTATTGCGACCAGCGCGGTCCGGCCATGCTCAGGCCTCCGGCAGGCGCAGGCGCGCCAGCAGGGTGACCAGTACGAACAGCAGCGCCACTGCGCCGGCGTTGTGCAGCACCGCGATCTTCAGCGGCAGCGACAGCACCACGTTGGCGATGCCCAGCCCGAACTGGATGCAGACCAGTGCCGCCAGCGTGCTGCCCCAGCCGCGCAGTCCGGGGATGCGCAGCAGGCGCACGGCCATGAACAGCAGGTAGCAGGCCACCACCACCGCCATCATCCGGTGCGCCAGCTGGATCGCCACGCGCGCTGCGTTGTCGAGGATGCCGCCTTCGTAATCGACGCCGATGCCGCGCCACAACACGAAGCCCTCGGCGAAATCATGCGCCGGCCACCAGGCACCGGCGCACTTCGGGAAATCGGTACCGCAAGCCAGCGCCGCGTAGTTGGCCGAGGTCCAGCCGCCCAGCGCGATCTGCACCGCCAGCAGCGCCAGGCCGACGCCCAGCAGCAGGCGCAGCTTGCGCGCATCGCCGCTGACGATGGGAATGCCGGTGGCGCGCCATGCGATCCAGACCAGCAACGCGAACGTGGTCAGCCCGCCCACCAGATGCCCCATCACCACGATGGGCTTGAGCAGCCAGGTGACGGTCCACATGCCCAGCAGGGCCTGGAAGATGATCACCGCCAGGGTCAGGGTGCTGGCGCGCGCCAGATCGACGTTCGACCAGCGCAGCGCGCCGGCCAGCAGCAAGGCCTCGCCCACGACGGCCAGCACCGAGGCGGACACGTGCATGCCGCGCATGTACAGCGGGATCGCCACCGCCACCGCGGTGGCCGCGCCGATCACGTGCAGCCAGCCGCGCGGCCGCCGGCGCGTGGCCAGCAGGGCAAGCGACAGCACCAGCACGCCCAGCAGGCCGGCGATCATGCGGTGGAACTGCTCGCGCCAGGCCTTGCTCGGCTCCACCGGGCGGATCGCGGTGGCGACGTGGTCCACGACCTGGTCCGCATGCGTCGGCCATGCGGCCTTGCCGTAGCAGGTGGGCCAGTCCGGGCAGCTCAGGCCGGCGTTGGACAGCCGCACGAAGGCGCCGAACACGATCACGCAGGTCGCCAGCAGCACCGCCAGCCAGGCGATGCGGTGGAAATGGCGGTACAGATAGGAGGCTTGGGGGGTAGGCATTGCATTCATGGGTCAGTTGATCCTCAGCAGCCGCGCAAGATCGCTGCGCAGGTCACCCGGATCGGAACCGCCAGCGTAACGCAGCACCACGAAACCGTTGGGGTCCACCAGCCAGACCGGGTCACTGTCCGCGGCGTCCATGCCGCTGCGCACCAGCACTTCGCGCAGGCGTTGATCGACGCGGACCAGATGGACCTCGCGCAGCGTGCCCACATCCACCGGCGGCGCGCCGGCCCAGAGCACGTGGACGCGATCGGCATTGCGACCCATCAGCCGCCAGACCTTGTCCAGGTCACCGAGCAACCGGGTGCAGGCTGCGCGGCGCGCGCCGTCGCAGTCGCGCGGCATCGCCACGATCCGCCAGGTGCGCGGGCTGTCGTGCCAGGCGTATCGCCCGCCATCCGCCAGCGTCGGCGAATAGGCGCGCAGATCGACGTAGGGCTGCAGCATCTCGCCCTTGTTCTTCATGCCGTCCGGGCGCCAGCCGGAAAACCGCAGCGCGCCGGCGACCAGCATGCCGCCGAAGAACATTCCCAGCACGATCAGCAGGACGGCGCGGTTGCGGCGTTGCGCTGCCTGCGTTGGATTGGATTCCGTCATGTCGCCTTCTTCTTTCTGAATGTGAGGATGGCGGCGATCACCAGCACGGTCAGCGCCAGACCGAACCATTGCACCGCATAGCCGAGGTGGCGCTCCGGCGGCATCGTGTTGGGCAGGATGTCGAGGTCCCGCTCGCCGGATGCCGCCATCACGCCGCCATCGCCAGGTTGGCGTTGCGGGTCCAGCCGCAGCACGCGCGGCGCGATCGCCACGCGCAGGTCCAGCGCCTTCGCGACTGCCGGCAGATCCATCCGCGAAGCCAGCCAGCGCTTGCCCGCCTGTTCCGCAAGCGCATCGCCATGCGCAAGGCCGGGCGTCGGCGGCGGCGCCAGCAGCCCGCGCACCGTCTGGCCGGCACCCGCGGGACAACCTGCTTGCGGCAGCTGGCGGTCGCCCGCAAGCGGCCACCAGCCGGCATCCACCAGCACCGCCTGCGCGCCGTCGTCCGGCAGCAACACGCAGTACAGGCGCACGCCGACGCGGCCACCACGCTGCTGCGCATCCAGCCACAGGCTGTCATCGAGCAGCGTGCCGCCTCCCGCCGCCCAGTCGTAGCCCTGCGCGCGCGTCGGATCCGAAGCCAGCAGCAGCGGCTGCGGATGCGCATGATCCAGCGCCACGGACGCCGCCGCCAGCATGGCCTCCTTCTCGTGCATGCGCGCCAGCTGCCAGCGGCCAAGCTGGGCAAGTCCCGCCGCCACCAGCAGGGCCAGCAGCCACCAGCCCAGCAGCCGTCGCGCGCCGGGATTCACCGCCGGGTGCCCCGCTGCTGCGATAATGACGCACGGGCACGCGGTGTCCGAGGCACGGAGCAATACATGAGCGATTCGCTGAAAACCCTGCTCATCGTCGGGATCCTGATTCTCATCCTGTGGAACCTGGGCGCGGGCCTGTACTACATGCTGGCAGACAAGGGCCAGACCAAGCGCACCGTCAATTCACTGACCAAGCGCATCGCCCTGAGCGTCGCGCTGATCCTGTTCGTCGTGCTGGCCATCCATCAGGGCTGGATCACGCCGCACGGGGTGGGCCGAAGCCCGGTCTGACTCCGGCTGGAGCCCCAGAACAAAGGCCGGCAATGCCGGCCTTTGTCTTTCCTGTCCCGCGCGCCGCGGGAGGCTCGGGATGAAGGCCCGGGACAACCAACGGTCCCGGACCCGCATCCGGCGCTTCGCGCCGCCTTCCCCGGGCAGGGGAAGGAAAACCGTCAGAGCACGTAGACGAACAGGAACAGGCCCAGCCATACCACGTCGACGAAGTGCCAGTACCAGGCCACCGCCTCGAACGCGAAGTGGTCATCCTTGCGGAAGTGGCCCTTCAGGCAGCGCAGCCAGATGATCGCCAGCATGATGGTGCCGAGGGTCACGTGCGCGCCATGGAAGCCGGTCAGCATGAAGAACGTGGAGCCGTAGATGCCAGACCCCAGGGTCAGGTTCAGCTCGGTGTAGGCGTGGATGTATTCCTCGGCCTGGAAGAACAGGAACACGCTGCCCAGCAACACGGTCAGGCCGAGGAACAGCAGCAGCGTGCCGCGCTTGCCCGCCTTCAGGGCGTGGTGGGCGATGGTCACGGTGACGCCGGAAGCCAGCAGGATCAGCGTGTTGAGCAGCGGCAGGCCCCAGGCCGGCACGGTCTGGTAGGTGCCGCCGATCGCGCCCGGGCCGTTGCTCGGCCAGCCGCCGGCGAAACCGGGCCACAGCAGGCTGTTGGTCACCGCACCATGGCCTTCACCGTTCAGCCACGGCAGCGCGAACTGGCGGGCGTAGAACAGCGCGCCGAAGAAGGCCGCGAAGAAGAACACTTCCGACAGGATGAACCACACCATGCCCATGCGGAAGGACACGTCGACCTGCTTGTTGTAGTGGCCGGCCAGCGACTCGCGGATGACGTCGCCGAACCACTTGAACAGGATCGCCAGCAGGCCGGCGATGCCGATGAAGAACACGGTGCGTCCCCAGCTGACTTCATTCAGCCAGGTGGCGAAACCGACCATGGTGGTGAACAGGGCGACCGAGGCGAACAGCGGCCACTTGCTGCTGTGCGGGACGAAGTAGGTGTCCTGGTCGTGGCTGCCTTGGGCGGCGTGGGCATTGGCCATGGCGATTTTCCGGTTGGGTCTTGGCGGAGGATCAGGGCGCGGAACGGACCGCGCCCGCGTGGCCCGTCGTTGCCGCGAGTGCGGCGGTCTGGGCGTCGTTCTTGTAGAAGGTGTAGGACAGGGTCACCGTCTTCACCCCGGCCGGCAGCGCCGGATCGATGATGAAGCGCACCGGCATGTCGCGGGATTCACCCGGCGCCAGCGTCTGCGCGGTGAAGCAGAAGCATTCGGTCTTGTTGAAATAGCCGGAGGCGCGCGCAGGTGCGACCGAAGGCACGGCGCTGCCGACGATGGCGCGGTCGGCGGTGTTGCGGGCGAAGTACAGGGCCTCGTACTGGCGGCCCAGCTGCACCCGCATGGTGCGCTGCTCGGGCGCGAACTGCCACGGCAGCTTGGAATTGACGCCGCCGTCGAACTGCACGGTCACCCAGCGCGCGTCGTCGCCCGCGGCGCTGGCGCCCTTCGCGGCCACCGGGCCCTGCTCCAGGCGCACCCCGAACACCTTCTCGCAGGCGATCCGGTACAGCGGCACCAGCGAGAAGGCGAAGCCGAACGCGGCCACGGCCACGCCGACCATCTTCCACACGCCGAAGGTGCGCGAGGCGCTCATCGCCCCGCCACGCCGGACAGGAAGAACGCCACGTACACCACCACCGCGATCAGCGCGCACACCAGCGCGGTGCGGCCCGCACGCTTGCGGCGTGCGGCCAGCTGCGGATCGACGGTGGCGGGATCGACGGGCATCGGCGGGCTCCGGGCGGCGTCAGTGGCTGACGTCGCCGTGGGCCAGGTCGCCGTCCTTGATGACCGGCGGGCGCTCGAAGGTGTGGTGCGGGGCCGGCGACGGCACCGTCCACTCCAGGCCGCGCGCGCCTTCCCAGGCGCGGGCTTCCGCAATGGCGCCATGCTTCTTCGAGCGCAACAGCACGAAGGCCATCATGAACGGGGTGACGAACATGCCGAACGCGCCGATCGAGCTGATCAGGTTCCAGTCGGCGAACACCACGTTGTAGTCGGGGATGCGGCGCGGCATGCCGGCCAGGCCCAGGAAGTGCTGCGGGAAGAACAGCAGGTTGACGAACACCATGGTCCACCAGAAATGGAACTTGGCCAGGCCTTCGCTGTACATGCGGCCGGTCCACTTCGGCCACCAGTAGTAGATCGCCGCGATGATCGCGAACAGCGCGCCGGTCACCAGCACGTAGTGGAAGTGCGCCACCACGAAGTAGGTGTCGTGGTACTGGAAGTCGGCCGGCACGATGGCCAGCATCAGGCCGGAGAACCCGCCGATGGTGAACAGCACCACGAAGGAGATCGACCACAGCATCGGCGCTTCGAAGGTCAGCGAGCCGCGCCACATGGTGGTGACCCAGTTGAACACCTTCACGCCGGTCGGGATCGAGATCAGCATGGTGGCGAACATGAAGTAGACCTCGCCACCCAGCGGCATGCCCACCG
>JANJSW010000202.1 GCA_024711415.1 Thermomonas sp.
AGCATCAGCACTTCGCGCTGTTCGTCGGGCAGGCCGTCCAGCGCGAGCTGCAGCTGGCGGCGGCGCTCGAATTCCGACAATACGCGCTCGGGCGTGTCGGCATCGGCAAGCCGCGCCAGCCGCTCGTCCGCGTCCATCGGCGTGGCGGGCCGATGCTTCAGGCTGCGCCAGTGGTCGCCCAGGCGATGGTGGGCGATGGTGTAGAGCCAGGTGGCGAACCCGGCTTCGGCGGATTTTTCCTGCACGGACCAACCGGCGCGGGCGGCGATCACCCGCTGCCAGACGTCCTGGAACAGTTCATCGGCCAGGGCGTTGTCGCGCAGCTGGCGCAGCAGGTAGCGGTAGAGCCTGAGCCGGTGGCGGGCGTAGAGCTGTTCGAACGCACCGGCGTCGCCGGCCACCCAGGCCAGCATCAGGCATTCATCGCTGCTTTCCGGCGCATCCACCGGCGCCAGCCTACGGGCAGGCGCGGCGGTCGGGAAGGGGGGCGAAGGCAGCAATTGGCAGGTCATGGACGTCGCTAACGTCCATGCGGACGCCGCGGGGTTTTTGCCGACATGGCGCGGGTTTGCCGTTGCAGGCAATATGTCCCGCAGATGAACGGTACCTTGGCCTCGATTCCGCCCACCCCCATCAGAACCGCCCAGCGGCGGCGCGATGGTGCGCTGGCCGGGATCGCGGGAACCCTTGCGCAGACGCTGCCCGCGGGTGCGTGCGTGCGGGTGGAGTGGCGTCAGGCGGCGCTGGGCGCGGGCAGTGATTCGGCGGGCGGCGAAGTCCGGGGCGCCGGCCTGCTGCGGCAGGAATGGCGCGGCCCGGACGGCGCGAACCTGATCATCATCGCCAGTCATCCACAGCCGTGGCCGGATGGCGTAGGCGCCTACTGGCTGCCAGGTGCGCGGCAGCTGCTGGACCAGGCCGTGCGGCAGGCGCTGGCGGAGCAGCGGATTGCCTCGCTGCAGCGTTCCGAGCAGCTGCGCCAGGCGCTCTACGAGATCGCCGACCTCGCCGGCAGCAACCTTGACCTGCCGGTGATGCTGCGGCGGGTGCATGCGATCGTCGGCGAACTGATGTACGCCGAGAACTTCTACATCGTCCTCCACGACGACATCCGCCAGACGATGCGCTTCCTGTACTTCGTCGACCAGCTGGACCCATGGATCAACGATCCGGACCAGGAGATTCCGGTCACCGACGAGGACAACACCCTCACCATGCGCCTGCTGCGCAGCGGCGAAACCCTGCGTGGGCCGTCGGCGGAACTGCGCGCGCAGTTCGGTATCCCCCGCGGTGACGACAGCGGCCCGGACAGCGCCGACTGGCTGGGCGTGCCGATGAGCCGCGACGAGCGCATTGCCGGCGCGCTGGTGGTGCAGAACTACCACGAGGCCGATGTCTACAGCGATGACGACCGCATCCTGCTGGCCTACGTGGCGCAGCATGTGCTGACCGCGCTGGAACGGCGCGAGGCGCGCAAGCGGCTGGAGGCGCGGGTGGCGGAGCGCACCACCGACCTGCGTCGCGCCAACGAGGAGCTGCAGGCGGAGGTATTCGAGCGCAAGCGCATGCAGGAGATCCAGCGTGCGCTGTTCCGCATCGCAGAGCTGTCGATGACCAGCGACAGCCTGGACAGCTTCTATGCCGAGGTCCACGACATCGTCAGCGAGCTGCTGTACGCGCAGAACTTCTACATCGCGATGCTCTCCGACGACGGCAGCATGCTGGAATTCCCGTACTCGGTGGACGAGCGCGACGTCGACCGCGCGCCGCGCAGGCTGGCCGGCGGGCTGACCGAATACGTGCTGGGGACCGGCAAGCCGCTGCTGGCCGACCGCGCCCGCATCGAAGAGTTGCAGGCGGAAGGCACCGTGCGCAGCCATGGCAGCCTGGCCCATTGCTGGCTGGGCGTGCCGCTGATGCACGAGGACAAGGTGGTCGGGGTGATCGCGGTGCAGAGCTATTTGCCCGACATCCGTTTCAGCGTCCGCGACCAGGACCTGCTGACCTTCGTGGCCTTCCACATCGGCAGCAGCCTGGCGCGCAAGCAGGCGCAGGACCGGCTGATGCAGGCCCACGCCAACCTCGAGCAGCGGGTCAGCGAACGCACCCGCGAACTGGCCGAGACCAATGCCGAACTGGTCGAGCAGATCGGCGAGCGCATGCGTGCCGAGCGCAGGCTGATCCACCAGACCAGGCACGATGCGCTGACCGGGTTGCCCAACCGCCTGCAGCTGCTCGAACGGTTGGCGCGCGCGATCGCGGCGGCGGACGACCCGCAGACCTGCTTCGCGGTGCTGTTCATGGACCTGGACCGGTTCAAGCTGGTCAACGACAGCGTCGGCCACGCGGTGGGCGACGAATTGCTGGTGGAGGCGGGGCGGCGCATCGTCGGGGCGGTGCGCGGCGACGACGTGGTGGCACGGCTGGGTGGCGACGAGTTCGCCATCCTCGCCGAAGGGCTGGACGGCCCGGCCATGGCGGAAGAACTTGGCCGGCGCGTGCTGTCGTCGCTGAACGCACCGCTGTGGGTGGCGGGGCGTGAACTGTTTCCCAGCGCCAGCATCGGCATCGCGTTGTGGCACCCGCGCTATCGCAGCGGCGAGGAAATGCTGCGCGACGCCGACGCCGCGATGTACCGCGCCAAGAGCGATGGCCGCGACCGCTGCGCGATGTTCGACGAACAGATGCACCGCGAGGCGACCCGCAGCCTCGACATGGAAACCGACATGCGCCGGGCGATCCAGTCCGAGCGCTTCGTGCCGTATTACCAGCCGATCGTGCGGATGGATTCCGGCGAGCCGGTGGGGCAGGAAGCGCTGCTGCGCTGGCGGCACGAACAGCAGGGCCTGCTGGTGCCGGGCGAATTCCTCGACGTCGGCGAGGACAGTGGGCTGATCGAACAGATCGACTGGCTGCTGTACGCGCGGGTGATCGAGGACCTGTCGCGGCATCCTCTGCCCGGCTACGTGGCGATCAACGTCTCGCCGCGGCATTTCCGCGCGCCGGATTTCGCCACCCGGCTGCTGTCGCTGCTGGACGCCGCGGGCGTGGCGCCGGAGCGGCTGCGGATCGAGATCACCGAGGTTGCGCTGCTCGATGACGCGCCGCGCACGCTGGAAAGCCTGGCGCTGCTGCGCAGCCACGGCGTGCTGGCGCAGCTGGACGACTTCGGCACCGGTTTTTCCGCGCTGTCCTACCTGCACCGTTTCCCGATCGCCAGCTTGAAGATCGACCGCAGCTTCGTGGCCGGGCTGGAAAGCGACGGTCATGCCGAAAGCGTGGCGGTGATCCGCGCGATCGTCGCGCTGGCCACCAGCCTGGGCATCGAGCTGATCGCCGAGGGGGTGGAAACCCGCCACCAGCGCGACCGCCTGCTGGAACTCGGCTGCATCTACGCTCAGGGCTTCCTGTTCAGCCCGCCGGTGCCGCTGCCGGCGGCTTGACGCCAGCGCTACGCAGCGGGGATTGCCCCTTCCACCCGCACCGCCAGCTCGCCGTCGTGCACGCGCGCGCGTAGTTGGTCGCCGACAGCGACCTCGTCGATGCCGCGCACCACGTGGCCGTCCTCGCGCTGCAGGATGCTGTAGCCGCGCGCCACCGTGGCCAGCGGACTGATCGCATGCAGCGAGCGCGCCAGCCCGCGCAGGTGCACGGCGTCGTGCTGGAGGCGCTGCACCAGCAGCGCGCGCGGGCGGTGTTGCAGCGATTGCAGCCGCAGCTGCAGGGCCTGCAGCTGGCGTGCGAGCAGCGCCCGCGGGCGCGGCCGCAGTTCCGCCAGCCGTTGCCGCAGCCGTTCCAGCCGGCGCTGCGGATGTTGCGCGCGCAGGGTCGCGTCGGCGTGGCGCAGCACGGCATGCTGGCGTTCCAGCCGCCGCTGCATGGCGATGTCCAGGCGCAGCCGCGCCTGCGTGGCGCGCCGCGCGAATGCTTCCAGCCGCGCCTGAGGGCGCTGCGCCTGCAGCCGCAACATCGACCGATCCAGGCGCTGCATGCGCTGGCGCAGGGCATTGGCCTGCTGCGCCTGCAGCTGCCGCTGCAGGACGGCCAGCCGGGCCGACAGGCCGGCGGCGTCGGGCACCAGCAGTTCCGCGGCGGCCGAAGGCGTCGGCGCGCGCAGGTCGGCGGCGAAGTCGGACAGTGAAAAATCGGTCTCGTGGCCGACCGCGGAGACCACCGGCGTCATGCAGTCGGCGATCACGCGCGCCAGCGCCTCGTCGTTGAACGCCCACAGGTCTTCCAGCGAGCCACCGCCGCGTGCCAGCACGATGGCATCGAAACGACCGCTGGCATCGGCGCGCAGCAGCATGCTGCGGATGCGCGCGGCGGCGCCTTCGCCCTGCACTGGTACCGGCAACAGCTCGACGTCCAGCAGCGGAAAACGGCGGCGCAGCACGCTGGCGATGTCGCGGATCACCGCGCCGGAGGGCGAAGTCAGCACCGCGATCCGGCGCGGGAAGGCGGGCAGGGCGCGCTTGCGGGCGGCGTCGAACAGCCCTTCCGCCTGCAGCCGCGCTTTCAGTTCCTCATAGGCCCGCCGCAGTGCGCCTTCGCCGGCGTCCTCCATGCCGTCGAGCACCAGCTGGTAGTCGCCGCGTGCCTCGTACAGGGTCAGGCGGCCTCGCGCCAGCACCTTGAGGCCCTCGCGCGGGATGAAGTTCAGCCACTGGCTCTTGGGCTTGAACAGCGCACAGCGCACCTGCGCACGCGCGTCCTTGAGGGTGAAATACAGGTGGCCCGACGACGGCCGCGCGAGATTGCCGATCTCGCCCTCCACCACGACGCTGGGAAAGCTGCCTTCCAGCAGGTCGCGCGCCAGCGTGTTCAGCTGGCTGGGGGTGAGGATGTTGGCGTTGCGCTGCATGGGGGCATCGTAGCGAAATGTGGTATTTCGCGGCGCGCACGACGTGGTTTGTCGCTGCACGGCTTGGCTGCGTGGCGGGCCCGCTT
>JANJSW010000218.1 GCA_024711415.1 Thermomonas sp.
GCGCGGGGTGGATATGCGCATCGATCGCGGCGAGTTCGTCGCGATCATGGGCCCGTCCGGCTCCGGAAAATCCACGTTGATGAACCTGATCGGCTGCCTGGATACGCCCACCAGCGGCGCCTACGAATGCGACGGGGTGGACGTGGCGACGCTGGACGCCGAGGCGCTGGCGGCGCTGCGCCGCGACAAGATCGGATTCGTGTTCCAGGGCTTCCACCTGCTGCCGCGGATGGACGCCACCGACAACGTGGCGATGCCGATGGGCTATGCGCAGATCCCGCCTGCCGAGCGCCGACGCCGCGCCGTGGCGGCGCTGGAGGCGGTGGGCCTGGGCGCGCGCGCCGGGCATTTCCCCAACGAGCTGTCCGGCGGCCAGCAGCAGCGCGTGGCGATCGCCCGCGCGCTGGTCAACCAGCCGCCGATCCTGCTGGCCGACGAACCCACCGGTGCGCTGGACAGCAAGACCGGCGAGGAGATCCTGGCGCTGTTCAAGCGCCTGCGCGACGACGGCCACACCGTCATCCTGATCACCCACGACGCCCATGTTGCCGCCCACGCCGACCGCACCTACGTGATGCGCGACGGCGAGCTGCACGAGCAGGCCGCAGCGGAGGCCGCATGAGTTTCCTCGACATCCTGCGCACCGCGTTCTTCGCCCTGCGCGGCAACTGGATGCGCAGCGCGCTGACTTCGCTGGGCGTGATCATCGGCATCGCCGCGGTGATCGTGATGGTGTCGATCGGCCAGGGCACCCAGGCCGAGATCGACAAGATGGTGTCCGGGCTGGGTTCGCAGCGGCTTGATATCGGCAGCGCCGGCGGCATGGGGCCGGGCGGCGCGCGCGTGGCCCAGGGCAGCCGCTGGAGCCTGAGCGAAGGCGACGTCGAGGCCATCCGCAGCGAGGTGCCGAGCGTGCAGTACGTCGCCGGCTCGCTGCGCGGCGGCACCCAGGTGGTGTTCGCCGAGAACAACGCCTCCACCCAGTGGCAGGGTGTGCAGGCGGACTGGTTCGCGATCAATGATTGGCAGGTCGCCAAGGGCCAGGGCTTCGATGCCGGCGATTACGGCGGCGGCGCGAAACCCGTGATCCTCGGCGAAACCGTGCGCAAGGCGCTGTTCGGCGACGACGAGGATGGCATCGGGCAGACCGTGCGGCTGGGCCGGGTGCCGTTCACCGTGGTGGGCGTGCTGGGTTCGAAGGGCCAGGGCGGCTTCGGCCAGGACCAGGACGACATCGTCGTTGTGCCGCTGGAAGCCGCGCGGCGCCGTCTGTCGAGCGCACAGGGCATGCCGCCGGGCGCGGTGCAGGGCATCGCCGTCGGCGTCGACGACCCGCGCAACCTGGCCAGCGCGCAGGCCGAGATCGAAGGCCTGCTGCGCCAGCGCCACAAGATCGAGCCCGGCGCCGACGACGACTTCGCGGTGCGCAACATCAGCCAGATCGTCGCCACCCGCACCGCCACCACCAACCTGATGTCCAAGCTGCTGGGCGCGGTGGCCGGCATCTGCCTGATCATCGGCGGCATCGGCATCATGAACATCATGCTGGTGTCGGTGACCGAGCGGATCAAGGAAATCGGCCTGCGCATGGCGGTGGGCGCGGGCCCGCGCGACGTGCGCCGGCAGTTCCTGGCCGAGGCAATGCTGATTTCGCTGATCGGCGGGGTGATCGGGATCGGGATCGGCGTGGTCGGCGCGCTGCTGGTCGGCAAGTTCGGCAACCTGCCGGTGGAACTGAACGCCAGGGTGGTGCTGCTGGCGGCGGCGTTCTCGATCAGCACGGGGCTGTTCTTCGGCTATTACCCGGCGCGCAAGGCCTCGCTGCTGGATCCGATCGAGGCGCTACGCGCGCAGTAGCGGCGCGAAGCCGCCCTTCCGTGCGCAGGCGGAGGGGCAGTCGGGACGCTTTGGTTGCCTTAACGGAGTCGGAAGCAGGCCGTGTGGCAAAATGGCGCATTCGCCCGCCGATGCCCGCAGCCCTGATGCCAGCCCGCCTTCCCGCCATGCCCGCCCGTACCCGAGTGCGCCTGCATGGCTGACCTGTACGGACACCTGCCGCGCGGCCCCGCCGGGGTACTGCGCGCGGCGCGCTGGTCGCTGTTGGGCCTGCGCGCGGCCTGGCTGCACGAATCCTCGTTCCGGCTGGAAGTCTGCCTGTTCGCCGTGCTCGGGCCGCTGGGCTGGTGGCTGGGCGCCACCCCGGTGGAGCAGGTGCTGCTGATCGGCAGCTGCCTGCTGGTGATGGCGATGGAGCTGATGAATTCCTCGATGGAAGCGGTGATCGAGCGCTTCGGCGCCGAACGCCACGAACTGGCCGGCCGGGCCAAGGACATGGGCTCGGCCGCGGTGTTCGTACTGATGATCAACGTGGTACTGGTGTGGGCGCTGCTGCTGTTGCCGCGCTATCTGTGAACCGCGCTCCGGCGCGACATGAAGAGTAGAGAATGGACCTGAGTTTTCTTGCTTCCCCGGACGCCTGGCTCACCCTGGTGACCCTGAGCGCCCTGGAAATCGTGCTGGGTATCGACAACCTGGTGTTCATTTCGATCGCGGTCAGCCGCCTGCCCGAGCACCGCAAGCCGTTCGCGCGCAAGCTGGGCATCGCGGTGGCCTGCATCACCCGGATCCTGCTGCTGGTGACCTTGGCGCATCTGGCGCGGATGTCGCAGGACCTGTTCGTGCTTTTCGGACAGGGGATCTCGATCCGTGACCTGGTGCTGATCCTCGGCGGCGCGTTCCTGCTGGTGAAGGGCCTGCAGGAAGTCCGTGACATGATCACCGGCGGCGAGGACGAGGATCCGCGCACCACCAAGGCCTCGGCGGTGTTCGGGCTGGTGATCGCGCAGATCGCGGTGATCGACATCGTGTTCTCGCTGGATTCGGTGATCACCGCCGTGGGCATGGCCGAGCACATCCCGATCATGGTGTTCGCGATCCTCACCGCGGTGGCGATCATGCTGCTGGCGGCCAATCCGCTGGGCCGCTTCATCGACGAGAACCCGACCGTGAAGATGCTGGCGCTGACCTTCATCCTGCTGGTCGGCGTGGTGCTGATCCTGGACGGCCTGGACGTGCACGTGCCCAAGCCCTACGTGTACTTCGCGATGGGTTTCTCGGTGCTGGTGGAGTGGTTGAACCTGCTGATGCGCCGCAAGGCGGTCGCGCACAAGGTGCCTGGCGCCGGCGAGTGGTAACCGTCCCGTACTGACCGCCTTTCCGGAGCCGCAGCCGCATGCCCATCCTGCACCAGATCGATCCCGTCGCCGTCGCGCTGGGGCCGCTGAAGATCCATTGGTACGGGCTGATGTACCTGCTTGGTTTCGGGGTGGCCTGGTGGCTGGGCCGTCGCCGCGTGCGCGCCGGCCGCCTGCCCGGCGTCGACGACAACGGCTTCTCCGACCTGATGTTCTACGCCATGCTGGGCGTGGTGCTGGGTGGACGCATCGGCTACGTGCTGTTCTACGATTTCGGCACGTTCCTGCAGGACCCGCTGATGCTGTTCAAGGTGTGGGAAGGCGGGATGAGCTTCCACGGTGGCCTGCTGGGCGTGCTGGTCGCGGGTGCATGGTGGTCGCGCCGGCAGCGGCTGCACTTCTTCGATACGGTCGATTTCGTTGCCCCGCTGGTGCCGGCCGGGCTCGGCTTCGGCCGCCTTGGCAACTACATCGGCGGCGAGTTGTGGGGCAAACCCACCCACGGCACGGCCTTCGAAGGCTGGGGCGTGGTGTTCCCGCACGCTCTGCCGGAACCGTTCGCCTCGATGGATGCCGCGACGCTGCGGGCCCAGTTCGACAGCGGAATCCTGGATGCGTTCGCGCGCCACCCGTCCCAGCTGTACCAGGCCACGCTGGAAGGGCTGGTGATGTTCGCGGTGCTGGTCTGGTATTCGCGCCGGCCGCGGCCGCGCGATGCGGTGGCGGGACTGTTCGCGCTGCTGTACGGCAGCTTCCGCTTCCTGGTGGAATTCGTGCGCGAGCCGGACGCGCAGCTGGGCTACCTGGCGTTCGACTGGCT
Source organism: Thermomonas sp. (assembly GCA_024711415.1). GTDB lineage: Bacteria > Pseudomonadota > Gammaproteobacteria > Xanthomonadales > Xanthomonadaceae > Thermomonas. The sequence goes on from JANJSW010000218.1 coordinate 4,015, forward strand.
GACGATGGGGCAGATGCTGAGCACGCCGCTGATCCTGCTGGGCCTGTTCTGGCTGTGGCGCTCGCGCAGCGCGCCCACGCTGCAGCCGGAGCCTCGCTGATGCGGCAGTATCTGGAACTGCTCCGGCACGTGCTGGAGCACGGCAGCGACAAGGCCGACCGCACCGGCACCGGCACACGCAGCGTGTTCGGCTGGCAGATGCGCTTCGCCCTCGGCGAAGGCTTCCCGCTGGTGACCACCAAGAAATTGCACCTGCGCTCGATCATCCACGAGCTGCTGTGGTTCCTGCAGGGCAGCACCAACATCGCCTACCTGAAGGACAACAAGGTCTCGATCTGGGACGAATGGGCCGATGCCAACGGCGAACTCGGCCCGGTCTACGGCAAGCAGTGGCGCAGCTGGGAAGGCGCGGACGGCCAGACCCACGACCAGATCCGCTGGGTGGTGGACGAGATCCGCCGCAACCCCGACTCGCGCCGTTTGATCGTGTCGGCGTGGAACGTGGCCGACCTGCCGCAGATGGCGCTGATGCCGTGCCATGCGTTCTTCCAGTTCTACGTGGTCGACGGCAAGCTCAGCTGCCAGCTGTACCAGCGCAGCGGCGACATTTTCCTCGGCGTGCCGTTCAACATCGCCAGCTACGCGCTGCTGACCCACATG
>JANJSW010000260.1 GCA_024711415.1 Thermomonas sp.
CGGTGGCGCTGGCCATCGACGAGGCCTACCGCCCGCGCTTCGCCGCCGACGACATTGCCGCGTCCACGCTGGGCAAGGTGCTGGCGATCGCCGAGCGGCTGGACACGCTGGCCGGCGGCTTCGCCGCGGGCCTGAAGCCGACCGGCAACAAGGATCCGTTCGCGCTGCGCCGCAATGCGCTGGGGCTGGCGCGGACGATTATCGAGAGCGGGTTCGAATTTGACTTGAATAAGCTTATTGCGAACTCGCTGGGGGCGCTCCCAGATTCCGCTTATGTCGGTCTTGAGAAGCATACGGAAGAAGAAAAGCTGATCATTAAAGCCGGCGGTCTCAGATCAGAGATTGCTGACTTCATCCTCGACCGCCTCCGCGGCTACTACGCCGACCGCGGCGTGCCGGTGTCGCACTTCAACGCCGTCGCCGAACTGAAGCCGGCCTCGCTGTACGACTTCGACCGCCGCCTCGATGCCATCGGCACTTTCGCCCAGCTGCCCGAGGCCACCGCGCTGGCCGCCGCCAACAAGCGCATCGGCAACATCTTGCGCAAAGCCTCTATTGCCATCGTCGAGCTTGAAAGTTCTGAAGCGCTCGAGAGGTTGAAAGATTCTGTCAAAAACATTGACGATTCGAACCGATCTATCACGGAGATAGGGCCGCAGATCAACCATTCGCTGCTTACTGAGCCCGCCGAGCTGGCGCTGGCCGAGGCGGTGGAAGCCGCCTATGCCGAGACCGGCCCGGCGCTGGCGCAGGGTGACTACGTCAGCGTGCTGACCCGGCTGGCGGCGCTGCGCGCGCCGGTGGACGCGTTCTTCGATGCGGTGATGGTCAACGCCGACGACCCGGCCGTGCGCGCCAACCGGCTGGCACTGCTGCAGCGGCTGGCCAACCGGCTGGGCAGCGTGGCGGCGATCGAGCATCTCTCGACCTGAGGCCAGCGCACGCGCCACGCCGGGTTAATCGCGCGTTGACGCCGCGCCGGTATCCTGCGGCGATGCCCGCGCCCCGCCTTCGCCTGCCGCTGTTGCTCGCCTGCCTGCTGGCCACCGCGCCGGCGTGGGCGATCAAGGTGCAGAAGGTGGAGATCGTCGGCCTGCGCGACGAGGCGATGGAAGCCAACGTGCGCAGCGCGCTGTCGCTGAGCGACGAGCTGGACCGCGACCTGCGCGCGCGCCGGCTGGGGCATCTGCTGCGGGTGGCCGAGGACGAGGCCCGGCGCGCGCTGGAACCGTTCGGCTACTACGCGCCGACGATCCGCGTGGTGCGCAGCGACCGGCCCGCGCCCGTTGCCGGTGCGGACACCGAAGATGCGCCGTCCGATGCCGATGATGGCGACGACAGCGACCGCACGGATGCAGCCGATGCGCGCGGCAACCGCGACCGCGTGCTGACCGTGACCCTGCACATCGATCCCGGCCAGCCGGTGCGGGTGCGCGGGCTCGAACTCGGCGTGGACGGGCCGGGTGGCGACGACCGTCGCGTCGGCGAAGCGCTGGCGGCGTTCCAGCCGCGGGCCGGCGCGGTGCTCGACCATCGCCTGTACGAAGACGGCAAGGCGCGGATCGCCACCGCGCTGGCGGAGCACGGTTATTTCGATGCCGAACTGGCCAGCCATCGGGTGGAAGTGACGCGCGCGCAGCAGGCCGCCGACATCGACCTGCTCTGGAACAGCGGCACCCGCCACGCGCTGGGCGAGGCGCGTTTCACCCAGACGCCGGACGCGGTCATCGACCCGCGTCTGCTGGGCAAGCTGGTGCCGTGGTCGCCGGGCCAGCCCTATGACCAAGCCGAACTCGAGCGCCTGCGCAAATCGCTGGTGGCGCTGGACTATTTCGGCCTGGTCGATGTGCAGGCCGTGCCGGAAGCGGGCGCCGACAAGCCGGTGCCGGTGGACGTGCAGCTGACCCCAGCCAAGCGCAGCATCTACAGCTTCGGCGCCAGCTACGGCACGCTCAGCGGCGCCGGCGTCAGCGCCGGGGTGGAGCGGCGCTACCTCAATGCGCGCGGGCACAAGGCGCTGGCGCAGGTGGACTGGGCGGAGAAGCGCAAGACCGCGACGCTGCAATACCGCATCCCCGCCTTCGCCTGGCTGGACGGCTGGTACACCGCCAGCCTGCAGGCCGCCGACGAGCAGACCGACTACGTCAACAGCCGCCGGCTGGAGCTGGTGGGCAGCCGCAGCGGCCAATACAACGACCACCTCAACCTGGTCGCTTCGCTGCACGTGCTGCGCGAGCGCTGGGCCTACGCCAGCGTGACCCGGCCGACGCCCGACTTCCAGTACGCCAGCTTCGTCTACCCGTCGCTGCGCGCGGAATACATCGACGTGGACGAACGCATGGCGCCACGTCGCGGCGGCGGCGCCACCCTGACCCTGCGCGGCGGCAAGGGCGGTGCCGACGGCAGGGCCACCTTCACCCAGCTGCATGCCAGCGTGCAGTGGTTCCACGGGCTGGATGCCAGCAGCCGGCTGCTGGCGCGCGGCGAGCTGGGCCACACCTTCACCGCCGACCTGCTGGAACTGCCGCCCAGCCTGCGCTACTACGCCGGCGGCGACCGCAGCGTGCGTGGCTACGGCTGGCATGAGATCGGCCCCAGCATCCGCACCAACGGCGGCACCTATTTCACCGGCGCACCCAACGTGATCACCGCCAGCCTGGAGTACGAGCGCTTCCTGCGTGGCCCATGGGGCATGGCGGTGTTCGTGGATACCG
>JANJSW010000073.1 GCA_024711415.1 Thermomonas sp.
ACAACTGGCATCGACCACATGCCAGCCTCGGCTACAGACCACCCATCACCCGCATCCAACTGAACAACGTGGTGGGTTTACACAGCTAGTTGTCCGGGGTCGAACCGTAACCACGCACGAGGCGCGGGAACTGGCCGCAAAAAGCCTGCGGGCCCGGTCAGTTATACTGTGCGCTCCTATAGCTAATGTGTCTTGGCGTGCCTCGGCACGTCACGGGAGTCGAACGCGTCGATGTCGCAAAACGAACAGACCCCGGGCCAGCAGCCCGAAATCACCCCGAACTCCACCTACGATTCCAGCAAGATCACCGTCCTGCGCGGGCTGGAAGCGGTGCGCAAGCGCCCCGGCATGTACATCGGTGACGTCCATGACGGCACCGGCCTGCACCACATGGTGTTCGAGGTGGTCGACAACTCGGTGGACGAGGCGCTGGCGGGCCACGCCGACGACATCATCGTCACCATCCATGCCGACGGCTCGGTCAGCGTGTCCGACAACGGCCGCGGCATCCCGGTGGACATCCACAAGGAAGAGGGCGTGTCGGCGGCGGAGGTCATCCTCACCGTGCTGCATGCGGGCGGCAAGTTCGACGACAACAGCTACAAGGTGTCCGGTGGCCTGCACGGCGTGGGCGTGTCGGTGGTCAATGCGTTGTCCAGCAAGCTGACCCTCGACATCTGGCGCGATGGCGGCCACCACCAGCAGGAATACGCGCACGGCGAGCCGGTGTATCCGCTCAAGCGGGTTGGCGACCAGGGTGAGCGTCGCGGCACGGTGCTGCGGTTCTGGCCGTCGGAGGAAACCTTCAGCGACACCGAATTCCACTACGAGATCCTGGCGCGGCGGCTGCGCGAACTGAGCTTCCTTAATTCCGGGGTCAAGATCACCCTGACCGACGAGCGCGAGGAAGGCCGTCGGGACGTGTTCCAGTACGAAGGCGGCATCAAGAGCTTCGTCGAGCACCTGGCCCAGCTGAAGACCCCGCTGCATCCCAACGTGATCTCGGTGAGCGGCGAGCAGAACGGCATCACCGTGGAAGTCGCCCTGCAGTGGACCGACGCCTACCAGGAAACGATGTTCTGCTTCACCAACAACATCCCGCAGAAGGATGGCGGCACCCACCTGCAGGGTTTCCGCTCGGCGTTGACCCGCACCCTGACCAATTACATCGAGCAGAGCGGCATCGCCAAGCAGGCCAAGGTGGCGCTGTCCGGCGACGACATGCGCGAAGGCATGATCGCGGTACTGTCGGTGAAGGTGCCCGACCCCAGCTTCTCCAGCCAGACCAAGGAAAAGCTGGTGTCCTCGGACGTGCGCCCGGTGGTGGACAGCACCTTCGCCGCACGGTTGGAGGAGTTCCTGCAGGAACACCCCAACGAAGCCAAGGCGATCGCCGGCAAGATCGTCGATGCCGCCCGCGCCCGCGAAGCCGCACGCAAGGCGCGCGACCTGACCCGCCGCAAGGGCGCACTGGACATCGCCGGCCTGCCCGGCAAGCTGGCCGATTGCTCAGAAAAGGATCCGGCGCTGTCGGAACTGTTCATCGTCGAGGGTGACTCGGCCGGTGGTTCCGCCAAGCAGGGTCGCAACCGCAAGACCCAGGCGGTGTTGCCGTTGCGCGGCAAGATCCTCAACGTCGAGCGCGCGCGCTTCGACCGCATGCTGGCCAGCGCCGAGGTCGGCACCCTGATCACCGCGCTCGGCACCGGCATCGGCAAGGACGAATATAACCCGGATAAATTGCGCTACCACCGCGTCATCATCATGACCGACGCCGACGTGGACGGCAGCCACATCCGCACCCTGCTGCTGACCTTCTTCTACCGGCAGATGCCGGAGCTGATCGACCGCGGCCACATCTACATCGGCCTGCCGCCGCTGTACAAGATCAAGCAGGGCAAGAACGAGCTGTACCTGAAGGACGATGCCGCCCTCGACGCCTACCTGGCCGGCAGCGCAGTGGAAGGCGCCGGGCTGGTGCCGGCCGAGGCCGAGCCGGCCATCGACGGCACCGCGCTTGAAGGCTTGCTGCTGGCCTACGCGAAAGCCAGGGAAGCGATCGCCCGCAACGCCCACCGTTTCGACCCGGGCGTGCTGGAGGCCTTGATCGACTTCGTGCCGCTGGATGCCGCGTCGGTGGCCGCGCATGGCGACTTGTCCGCTGCGCTCACCGCGCTGGCCGGCCGCCTCAACCAGAGCGGGCTGGGCAAGCCGCGCTACACGCTGCGCTGGCAGCCCGCGGAGGAGGGTCGTCCGGCGGCGCTGCTGGTGACCCGTAGCCACATGGGCGAGGAATTGACCCAGGTGCTGCCGCAGTCGCTGTTCGAGCACGGCGAGCTGCGGCCGCTGCGCGAAGCCGCCGCCAAGCTGCACGGGCTGGTGCGCGAGGGCGCGCGGATCGTCCGCGGCAGCAAGTCGCAGGCGATCGAACGCTTCGCCGACGCCCAGGCGTGGCTGCTGGAGGAAGCGAAGAAGGGCCGCCAGATCCAGCGCTTCAAGGGTCTCGGCGAAATGAACCCGGAACAGCTGTGGGACACCACCGTGAACCCGGACACCCGCCGCCTGCTGCAGGTGCGGCTGGAGGACGCGGTGGCCGCCGATACCATCTTCAGCACCCTGATGGGCGACGTGGTCGAACCGCGCCGCGAATTCATCGAGGACAACGCGCTGAAGGTCGCCAATCTGGACGTCTGATCCGGCCGGATTGACGCCGCGTTCAGGCCCCCCAGCCTACAACGGCGGGCAGCGCCCGGACCGGAGATCGACATGAATGCCAAAGCCCTTGCCCTGGGTATCGCCACCGCATTGTCGGTGGCGGCCTGCGCCACCACCACCTCGCCGACCGGGCGCACCCAGTACGTGGGCGCCGTGTCGCAGGCGCAGCTGGACCAGCTGGGCCTGCAGGCTTTCGCGCAGGCCAAGGCGTCGACGCCGCTGAGCCGCGACGCCGCGCAGAACGCCTACGTCGGCTGCGTGGTGCGCGCCGTCACCGCGCAACTGCCGGCGCCGTGGAGCGGCGTGCGCTGGGAGCACGCGCTGTTCGACAACAGCGACGCCAACGCCTGGGCGCTGCCCGGCGGCAAGATCGGCGTCTACACCGGGATCTTCAAGGTCGCCACCAACCAGGACCAGCTGGCTGCAGTGATCGCCCACGAGATCGGGCATGTGATGGCCCGCCACCACGATGAACGCATCACCCGCCAGGTCTATGCCCAGACCGGTCTGGGGGTGGCTGGCGCACTGGCCGGTTCGCGCTACGGCGAGGCGGCGCAGCAGACCACCAGCCAGCTGGGTGGCGCCTTGCTGCAGGGTACGTTCCTGCTGCCGAATTCGCGCGTCCAGGAATCCGAAGCCGACGTGGTGGGCCAGGAGCTCATGGCCAAGGCCGGGTTCGACCCCGAGGGCGCCGTCTTGTTGTGGCGCAACATGGCCGCGGCCGGCGGGTCGCGACCGCCGCAGTGGCTGTCCACCCATCCCGACCCGGCGTCCCGCCTGCGCGAACTGGAAGCGCGCGCCGCGGGCTTGACGCCGGTCATGCAGGCTGCCCGCCGCAGCGGGCAAACTCCACGCTGCCGCTGAACCGGCGCCAACCGGCACAAGCCGGCGATTCCGGTTTCTGCTACGTTTCCGCTCTTGGCCGCGCTTGCCGCGGCGTTTCCAGCCTCGAGGAATCTCAATGTCCAAGTCCCATCGCCGCCCGCTCGCCGTCGCCCTGTCCGCCGCCCTCGGCATGTTGGTGTTGGCGCCCGTCGGCCACGTCTACGCCGAGCCGCAGTCGCAGACGATGAGCAAGCAGGAAGAGCGCGCACGCCGCCGCGCCGAGCTTGGCAAGGGCCAGCAGAAGGCGGAGGAAGCCAAGCCCGCGCTGTACCCCAACGCTACCCGCCAGTCGCCGGAAGCCAAGGCCTCGCCGAAGCTGATCAAGCAGCTGCAGGACATCCAGGCGCGTTATGAAAAGGATGACTGGGCGGGCGTGATCGCGAAGGCCGAAGAAGTGGCTGCGAATCCGCAGGCCAACGCCTACGACAAGTCCATTGCCTACTCGATGGCCGGCAACGCCGCCGCGAACCAGGACGACCAGGCCAAGGCGGGTGACTACTTCGCCAAGGCGGTCGCTGCCAATGGCCTGGAGAACGACGGTCACTACTCCACCATGTACAACCTGGTGGTGATCCAGTATGGCCAGGACAAGTTCGCCGAGGCGCTGGCCACGCTGGAGAAGTTCCTGGCCGAAACCAAGTCCGACAAGAAGGACCATCTCGCACTGCGTGCCGGCCTGCTCGGCAACCTGGAACGCCACGAGGAGGCCGCCACGATCTACAAGGACCTGCTTGCCAAGAACCCGGATGACAAGCGGCTGCTGATGAAT
>JANJSW010000277.1 GCA_024711415.1 Thermomonas sp.
CGCTGCCTTCCCAGCCGTGCAGCAGCAGCGCCAGCGCGCGTGGCGCCCCGCCTTCGGGCAGGCTGGCGACGCCCTGCAGGCGCACGCCGCCGCCGGCATCGAGGACCATCGGGTCGTGGCGCGCCGGCACCTCGCGCAGGCGTTGGCGCGCCCGCGCGGCCCGCAGCGGGCTGGCGGCGACCACCGACTGCAGGTGCGGGTTGCGCAGCCACGCCGGCGGGTTGAAGGCGGACGGCAGCAGCGGCATGCGGCCGCCTCAGGCCTCGGACATCGCCTGCAGGACGCGCTCGCGCGCCACCCGCGCGATGCCGCGGCGACCGTCGTGTTCGCCCGGCAGGATCGGCTGCATGAAGCACACCCGCAGCGGCCGCGACGGTTCGCCGAGCAGGCGCACCAGGTTGCCGATGAAATGCTCGCGCGGGGCGAACGCGACGATCGGCTGCGCTTCGCAATGCACGCCGTAGCACAGCGCCACCGGCTGCACCGGCGCATCGGCGTCGACCGCGGCGGTGAAGATGCGGGCGTGGAAAGCGCCGAGCTCGCGGCCGTCGCGGGTGCCGCCCTCGGGGAACGCCGCCACCGCGCGGCCGGCGCGCAGGCGCTGCGACATCTCGGCCATCACCAGCCCCAGCGAATCGCCGTTGCCGCGCTGCAGGAAGATGGTCTCGGCGTGGGTGGTGACCCAGCCCACCACCGGCCAGCGGCGGATCTCCGACTTGGCGATGAAGCCCATCATGTGCTGCGAATGCAGCGCCATGATGTCGATCCAGCTGACGTGGTTGGCGACGAACAGGGTGCCGCCGGCCAGCGGCGTGCCGACGCGCTGCACCCGCATCCCGAACACCCGCAGTAAGCCGCCCGCCCACCAGCGCACGATGCCGTGCGACAGCGGCCCGCCGTTGCCGATGGCGATCAGCAGCAGGGTCAGCGGCAGGTGGATCAGGACGTGCCAGGCGAACAACGGCAGGCGGTACAGGTAACGGAACGCGCGCATGGACAACGGTGGGGGGCGCCGGGAAAAGAAGCGACAAGTGTAAGGCGGAAGCCGGATGCCGCGATCCTGCGGCATCGCAGTGGGGCGCCCCAGGCGTGCGGCGGATGCGATCGGGGCTGACGTCCGGCTAGACCCAGGCAGCCGCGTGACCGTGGGGTGCCGGAGCGGCTTTCGCCGCGACCGGAAGCCCGGGCACGCCGGAGGTGATGGACGGGGCGAAAGCCCCTCCTACGTCCCGGAGGCGGGCGGCTGCGGCAGCACCGCCAGGGTGATCCGGCTGATGCAGACCGGCCGGCCGGCCTCGTCCTCGATGTGGATCTCCCACACCTGCGTGCTGCGGCCGATGTGGAGGGGGCGGGTGGTGCCGGTGACCGTGCCTTCGCGCACCGCGCGCAGGTGGTTGGCGTTGATCTCCAGCCCCACCACCGCGCTGTCGCCGGCCAGCAGCGCGCCGGCGCTGCTGCCCAAGGTTTCCGCCAGCGCCACCGAGGCGCCGCCGTGCAGCAGGCCGTAGGGCTGGTGGGTGCGTGCGTCCACCGGCATGGTGGCGCGCAGGTAGCCGTCGCCCAGTTCGGTGAAGACGATGCCGAGCGCCTCCATCAGCGTCCCGGCGGAGCGCGCGTTCAGGGCCGCGAGGCTGGTGCCCTGCGGCCAGGCGAAATCGCGCGCGGCCATGCGGCTCAGCGCACCGAGAACACGCCGGGGCGCCAGGCGCGGATGTAGGACTCGCGACCGTAGCCGCTGCTGCGGCCGTAGCCCACCCCGAAGTCGCGCTCGCGGCGGGTGTGCATGCGCTCCACCAGTTCCTCGCGACGGCTGTCCAGCCAGTCGGTGCGGCCCAGCGTGGCCGGGTCAGCGCCGCGGCGCTTGGCTTCGCGGGCACGGTAGTCGCAGAAGTCGTCGTAGGCGTCCAGCTCGTGCGCCAGCTCGCGCACCGACAGCTCGATCATCACCGCGTCGTCGAGGAAGCCCAGCACCTGCACGGCATCCGGGATGATGTCGTTCGGATCGGCGAAATACGCCAGCGCCGACAGCACGCGCTGGCGATCGGCGTCGGGCATCGACCAGGCATCGTCGCGCACCATCGCGATCATGTCGTCCAGGCGCAGCAGGCGCTGGCGGATGAAATCCGGCAGCTCGGTCTTCTGCGCATCGTCCAGCAGCGCGACCGCGGCGGCCACGATTTCCTCGGCACTCTTGCCCTCGACCGCCTTGCGGGAACGCTCCGCTGCCGCCTGGAAATGGGCCAGATCGTGGTCGTTGAGCTCGAAGTTCAGGGTGATCGACATGTGGGCCCCGGAAGGCAATGAAAATGAGTTTGGCAGACTAGGACGCGGGCGCGGGCGCGTCAATCGCCATCCGTCACGCCCCTTGGCGCCGCGCTCACAGGATCGGCGACAGCCCCGAGCCGAACGCGGTGAACGCGCGCACGCCCAGCCACTTCAGGCCGATGTCGACCTCGGGGAAATCGCCCACCGGCTGGTTGCAACGGCGGAACTCCGGCGCGAACGGCGACGGCGGCGCCACCGTCGGCGGGCAACCCGGCCCCGGCACGTAGTCATAGCTGGTGGCGTACTTGTACGGCCACAGGTCGAACACCGGCATCCGCTCGGACAGCTTGGACAGGTTGTATTCGATGCCGGAGAAGATCGGCGCGTCGTCGCGGCGGCCGATCGTCCATGCGTTGGCCGGGGCCATGTCGCGGCGGATGCTGGCGGCCAGCGCCGTGGCGAAACCGGGGTCGGCGATCACCACCGCGCTCTCGGTGTTCAGGCTGTCGCCGCGCGGGTCGAAGTTGTGGGTGCCGACCACGCC
>JANJSW010000288.1 GCA_024711415.1 Thermomonas sp.
GCGGCGCTCGCCGCGACGGCGCTCCGGCCCGGTGTAACCGACGCGGTATTTCGGTTCCCTGGAATGAAACATCGGCCTCTCTCCCGGGCGGTACGGCCGCCCCATGACGAGCAACGAAGTTTTCAGCCGGCGCCGGCCAGCGCGCGCAGCATCAACCCGGTGAAATAGGCCAGCACGGTGCCGGTGGCATAGCCCAGCGTGCCCAGCAGCGCGCCTACCGGCGCCAGCGAGCGATGGAAGGCCGAGGCCACCACCGGCGCGCTGGCCGGGCCGCCGATGTGGCTCTGCGAGCCGATCGCGAAATAGAAGAACGGCACGTTCAGCAGGCGCCCGACCATCCACAGCAGGACCACGTGAATGGCCAGCCAGACCATGCCCAGCAGGAACAGCAGCGGCTTGTCGAACAGCGCGCCGATTTCCATCTGCATGCCGATGGCCGCGATCAGGAAATACAGCAACAGGGTGCCGATGGTCGAAGCACCGGCGCCCTCCAGCGCGCGCGCGCGGGTGAAGCTGAGGCCCAAGCCGGCCAGCGTGCACAGGCCGATCACCCACACGAACGGCTGGTCCAGGCTGACCGTGTGCGCCCAGCCGACGTTGGCGCCGAACCACGCAGACAGCGGCTCGGCCAGCGCGTGCGCCAGCCCGACCGCGCCGAAGGCGATGCCCACGATCACCATCATGTCGGCCAGCGTCGGGATGCGCTCGTGCTGGGCGCGATACGCCTCCATCCGCTGCTTCAGGTCGTCCAGCGCGGCGGTGTCGGCGCCGCTGCGGGCGTCGATGCGCGCGGCCCGCTGCGCCATGAACAGCAGCAGCGCCATCCATGCGTAGCCCACGCCCACGTCGACCACCGCGAACTGGCCGAAGGTGGTGGCATCGACGTCGAAGATCTCCTTCATCGCCATCATGTTGGCGCCGCCGCCGATCCAGCTGCCGGCCAGCGCCGCCATCCCGGCCCAGGTATCGCCGGCCATGGTTTCCGGCGCGATCGCGCGCATCGCCAGGAACGACAGCACCGCGCCCAGCATGATGCTGGCCGAGGTCGCCGCGTACATCGCCAGCAGCTTGGGGCCAAGCCGCAGGATCGCCTTCAGGTCCACCGACAGGGTCAGCAGCACCAGCGCGGCCGGCAGCAGCACGCGGCTGGCCACCGGGTTGTAGAGCTTGCTGTGGGCGCCATCGATCAGGCCGATCGAGTTGTAGATGCCCGGCAACAGGTAGCACAGCAGCAGCGGCGGCACGACGTTGTAGAAGCGCTGCCAGCCGCCCGGCTTCGATGCGGTCCAGAACACCATGCCCAGCGTGCCTGCGATCAACCCGAAGATGACGATGTCGTTGTCGATCAGTGGGGCGGGGACTACCGCTGCCGTCATGCCTTGGATTTCCTCTGGGTTGCCTGCGGCACCTGCTTGCCGCCGCCTGCCGTGCGCGGACGTGGAGGGCCCGGGCACGCCGCTGCGGCGAACCCGGGCCTTGGCCTATCGCCGTTTTACTGACCGATGTGCTGCTTCAGCCAGGCGTTGACCGTGTCGTGCCACTGCACGCTGTTCTGCGGCTTCAGCACCCAGTGGTTCTCGTCCGGGAAGTACAGGAACTGCGACGCCACGCCCTTGCGCTGGTTGGCGGTGAACAGCGCGATGCCCTGCTCCACCGGGATGCGGAAGTCCTGCTGGCCGTGGATCACCAGCATCGGCACCTTGAAGTTGGCAACAAAGTTGGCCGGGTTGAACTTCTGGTAGCCGGCCGGGTTGTCGTACGGCGTGCCGCCGTTCTCCCACTCGCTGAACCAGAGTTCCTCGGTGGCATAGCCCATGGCGTTGTTCTCGAACACGCCGTCGTGGCTGACCAGGCACTTCCACGGCTCGTTCCAGTTGCCGGCGATCCAGTTGACCATGAAGCCGCCGTAGCTGGCGCCGAGCGCGCAGGCCTTGCCACCGTCGAGGAAGGCGTACTTCCGTTGCGCCGCGGCCCAGCCCTTCTGCAGGTCCTCCAGCGGGCGGTCGCCCCAATGGCCGCTGATCGCGTCGGTGAACGCCTGACCGTAGCCGGTGCTGCCATGGAAGTCGATCATCACCACCGCATAGCCTTGGCCCGCATAGGTCTGCGGGTTCCAGCGATAGCTCCAGCCGTTGCCGAAGCTGCCCTGCGGGCCACCGTGGATCAGGAAGGCGACCGGGTACTTCTTCCCGGGTTCAAAGTTCCACGGCTTGACCACGTAGCCGTGCACGGTCTCGCCGTTCCAGCCGATGAAGTCGAACTGCTCGAACGCCCCCCAGGCCACGTCCGGCAGCATCTGCGACGCAGACGGCGTGATCGCGCGGACCGGCGCCTTGCCGTCCGGGCTGGTGGTGGCGATGACATCGCCGGTCTGCAGCGTGTTGCGCGAGAACGCCAGCGTCGGACCGGCCAGGTCGAAGGCCGAAATGCTGCCGTCCTTCACCACGCTTTCCACTTCGCCATTGGCCAGCGAGACGCGGAACAGCGGATGCTGGCCAAGCTCCTGCGCGGTGGTGTAGATCCACTTGCCGTCGGCGGACAGGGTGATCCCGTCGGCGGAGGCATCCCAGCGCGGCGCGATCTCCTTCGTCTTGCCGGAGGCGATGTCCATCGCCATCAGCGCGAAGCGGTCGGCCTCGAAGCCCGGGCGCGCCATCGCGCGGTAGTACAAGGTCTTGCCGTCGGCGGAAAACACCGGGCCGGCGTCCCAGGCCTTGTTGGCGGCGGTCAGGTTGCGTGCGCCGCTGCCGTCGGCATTGACCAGCCAGAGGTCGAAGTTGGTGCTCCACGGCTCCTCGCGGTTCGACTGACGCACGCTCATCGCCACCGACTTGCCGTCGGGCGACCAAGCGAAATCGGACAGGTCACCGAACGGCTTGGACGGGATGTCGCCGTGGACGTCGCCGCTGAGCAGCGTGGCCGAAGTGAGCATCGCGTCGCCGCCCAGCGTTGCCGCGAACACGCGGTTCAGGCGGCCGTCGTTCCACGCATCCCAGTGGCGGATGAACATGCGGTCGAACAGCAGGCCCGTACTCTTGCGGGCGGCCTCGTCGTCGAGCTTCTTCTTCGTGCAGGCCAGGTCGGCCTTGCAGTCCGGGAACACCGCGAACGCCAGCGCCACCTGCTTGCCATCGGGCGAGAGCTTGTAGCCGTCCACGTCGAGGGCGAAGTCGGTCAGGCGCTTCGCTTCGCCGCCGGCCGCGGGCATCGCGTACAGCTGCATCGAGCCGGACTTCGCGCTCATGAAGTACAGCGTCGTGCCGTCGGCCGAGAACGCCGGCGAATTCACGCTCCAGCCTGCCGGCGACAGCTGCTTCGGCGGCGCGTTGTCGCGCGTCACCAGGTTGCGCATCCACAGGGTGGTGGCCGACTTGTTCGTCTCCTTGTCGACCGTGCGCTTGACGAACACCAGCACGCGCCCGTCCGGCGACAGCGTAGGCGCGGAATGGCGGTCCATGTAGGCCATGTCGCGCACTTCGAAGCCGCGCTGGGCGGCATTGGCGGCGGCGGGCAAGGACAGCGCAAGGGCGAGCGGGAGGATGGCGTGGCGAAGAGTCATGGCGATGGTTCCGTGCAGCGGAAAATGAAGACGCCCGCGCGAACGCGGGCGTCGATGGATCAGGCGTTCGGGTTGGCCTTGGCGCCGGTGCGGTAGAGCAGCCAACCGATCACCGCCAGCACCGCCAGACCGACCCACTTGCCCTGCTGGAGGGCTTCCGGCAGGGCGATCACGTCGGCGCGGCCGGAAACCACGATCGGGATGGCGATGAAGATCCCCATCAGCGCCTCGCCGGTGATCAGGCCGGCGGCGAACAGGGTGCCGGGGCGATGCAGGCGGTCGCGCGCGGCTTCGTCGTGGGTGCCGACCATGCCATGGCGCTTCTCCACCAGGTACGCCAACAGCCCGCCCAGGAAGATCGGCACCATCAGCTCCAGCGGCAGGTAGATGCCGATGGCCGCGGCCAGCACCGGCACGCGGAAGGTCTTGCCGGTGGCCTTCAGCCACTCGTCGATCGCGATGATCACCGCGCCGACCACCGCGCCGAGGCCGATGATCGTCCACGGCAGCTCGCCGCCGAACATGCCCTTGGCCACCGATGCCATCAGCGTGGCCTGCGGCGCCGACAGCGCGTTGGGATGCTCGGGCGTGGGCGCGCCGATGCCGTAGGCCTGCGCCAGCAGGTTCAGCACCGGCGCCATGATCAGCGCGCAGGAGAACGCACCGATGCCCAGCATCAGCTGCTGCTTCCACGGCGTGGCGCCGACGATGTAGCCGGCTTTGAGATCCTGCAGGTTGTCGCCGCCGACCGCCGCCGCGCAGCACACCACCGCGCCGATCATGATCGCGGCGACTGCGCCCAGCGGCGCGCCGGACGCGCCCACCGCCATCTTGCCGCCCTCGCCCAGCAGCACCAGCAGCACGGCGGAAGCAAACAGGATGGTGGCGATCGTGATGCCGGACACCGGGTTGTTGGAGGAGCCAACGAGGCCGGCTAGGTAGGCCGACACCGACACGAACAGGAAGCCGGCGACGATCATGATGATCGCCATCGGGATGCTCACGCTCCACATGCCGACGATGGCCTGGTACAGCAGCAGCAGCGGCACCACGAAGGCGATCAGCGCCACCAGCATCCACTTCATCGGCAGGTCGCGCTCGGTCTCGGCCACCCGTTCGCCACTGCCCTTGCGCGCTGCGGCAATGCCGCTCTTCACGCCGGACAGCAGCGACTTGCGCAGCGATAACAGCGTCCACACGCCACCGATCAACATCGCGCCGACCCCGAGGTAGCGGATCTTGGCCGACCAGATCGCACCGGCGATGTCCTCAGCGCCCGCGCCGGCAATGCTGGTGGCCAGCGCCGGGTCGGTATCGAGGAAGAACATGTGGTACAGCGGGATGGCGATGTGCCAGGACAGGATCGAGCCGGAGACGACGACGATCCCGATGTTGAGCCCGACGATGTAGCCCACGCCCAGCAGCGCCGGCGACAGGTTGGTGCCCATGTAGCCCAGGTACTTGCCGAAGAAGCCGGCGCCCGCGGCGGTATCCGGGATCAGGCGCATGCCGCTGGCGGCAGCGGCCTTGATCAGCCCGCCCAGCGTCGCCGACAGGGCCAGGATCTTCAGGCCGGGGCCGGGGTTCTCACCCGCCTTCAGCACTTCCGCGGCCGCCTTGCCTTCCGGGAACGGCAGCGGCTCCTCGACGATCATCGAGCGCCGCAGCGGCACCGAGAACAGCACGCCGAGCAGGCCGCCGAGGCCGGCGATCGCCAGTACCCAGGAGTATTTGAAGTCGTCCCAGTAGCCCAGGATGATCAGTGCCGGGATCGTGAAGATCACGCCCGCCGCGATCGACGAACCCGCGGACGCACCGGTCTGCACGATGTTGTTTTCGAGGATCGTGCCGCCGCCGAGCAGCCGGAGCACACCCATCGAGACGACCGCGGCGGGAATCGCGGTGGCGATGGTCAGCCCGGCGAACAGGCCGAGATAGGCGTTGGCGGCGGACAGGATCACCGCCAGCACGATCGCCAGGATCACCGCGCGCAGGGTCAGCTGCGGCACGGCTTTGGCAGGGTTCGACATCGGACGTCCTCGTCGGGAAGGCAAGCGAAGAAACGTAGCGGCTGCGGGGCGGCAAGTCCAGTCCGGCCGGTCCCGGCCGGCGCCCCGCCATGGGGTGAAGTCGCGCTGAACCGGCGTGGCCGGCAGCGTCGGAACCCGCTGCTAAACTCGGGCGCTTCCCCCCCGCGAACGAGATCCGCCGCATGCCGACACCGCGCCCGCTTGCCATCGCCCTGGTCATCGCCCTTGCCACTGGACTGGCCTCGCCCGCCGGGATGGCCGCGAAGAAGAAGCCGGCGCAGAAGAAGGCAGCGACGCCCCCGGCCTGCGCCGATTTCTACGCCGAAGCCAACAAGGGCTGGCTGGTCGCCAACCCGATGCCGACCAGCGGCGCGATTTCCGCGCTGGGTCAGCTCAGCGCGCGCGCGCAGCAGCAGCAACGCGATCTGCTGGATGGCGCCATGAATGCGCCGCAGAACAACGTGCAGAAGCTGCTGGGCGATTTCTGGGCCAGCGGGCTGGACGAAGCCGCGGTGGAGCGCGACGGCGCCGCGCCGGTGGCGCCGCTGCTCAAGCGCATCGATTCGATCCGCAAACCGAAGGACATCGCGCCGGCCATCGCCGCCCTGCATCATGTCGGCATTCCCGTCGCCTTCCATTTCGGCGCCGACATCGACCTGCGCGACCTCGACCGCCACCTCGGCTACTTCAGCCAAGGCGGTCTGGGCCTGCCCGACCCCGCCTACTACACCCGCGAAGACGCCGATACCAAGGCGCTGGTCGCACGCTACGCCGATTACATCCGCAAGATCCTCGCGCTGACCGGCGTGGCGCAGAAGGACATCGAAGCCCAGACGGCACTGGTGCTGGACCTGGAAAAGCGCATCGCCAGCCTGGCGCGCCCGCTGGTGGACCTGCGCGATCCGCGCAACACCTTCGCGCCCGTCGCCACCGCCGGGCTCGGCAAGCAGTACCGCAACCTCCAGCTGGATGCGTTCCTGCAGGTGCAGGGTGTGAACGACGACACCGTGTCGCTGGCCAATCCGGCGATGTTCGCCCAACTCGATGCACTGGTCGGCTCGCTCAAGCCCAGCCAGTGGCAGGCCTACCTGCGCTGGCGGGTGGGCGATGCGATGGCGCCCTACCTGTCGAAGTCCTGGCGCGAAGCCGCGTTCGGTTTCCGCGGCAAGGTGCTGCTGGGCCAGGCCGAACCCGCACCGCGCTGGCAGCAGACGCTGGACGCGATCAACCTGGCCGCCGGCCCGATGCTGGGCCGCGAGTACGCCGCCGCGCACCTGCCGGACGTCACCCGCAAGCAGGCCGAAGCCATCGCCGACCAGATCCGCGATGCGCTGGTGAAGCAGGTGGGCACCAGCAGCCTGCTGGGCGAACCTGCGAAGGACGAAGCGCGCAGGAAGCTCGAACGCCTGCGCATCGAAATCGGCACCCCGCGCTACGACCTCGACTACACCGTGCAGCCGATGGGCCGCGGCAGCTTCGGCGGCAACATGCTGATCGCCTCCACCTGGCGCCATCGCCAGGAGATGAAGCGGATCGGCAAGGGCAACGCCAACCGCCGCTGGAACGTGCTGCCGCAGCAGCCGGCGCTGGCCTACGACCTTGCCCACAATCGCCTGATCGTCACCGCCGCCATGCTGCAGGCGCCGGTGCTGGACATGGCGATGCCGGTGGACGCGCAGTACGGCGCATTCGGCGCACTGGTCGGCCACGAGCTCAGCCACGCCATCGACGGCCGCGGCCGCCATCTCGACGCCAAGGGCGAGATCCGAGACTGGTGGGGTGCCGGCGAAGCCGGCGCCTGGGACGCGCTGGCGCAGAAGGTAGTGGCGCTGTATGCCGCTCTGCCGTATCCCGGCCTGGCCGGCACCAAGGTGGACGGCGCACTGACCCGCGACGAGAACATCGCCGACCTGGCCGGGCTGGAGCTGGCGCATGCCG